>CAZOVQ010000055.1:248-10285 GCA_964583195.1 uncultured Thiobacillus sp. | reverse complement strand
TGCCGTGGTGGTCGGTCCCCTGAATGTTGATCGCGCGGGTGAAACCGCGCTCCCACTTGGCAATGTGATACGCCACGTCCGGCACGAAATAGGTGTAGCTGCCGTCGGACTTTTTCATCACGCGGTCTTTGTCGTCGCCGTAGTCGGTCGTGCGCAGCCACAGCGCGCCGTCCTGTTCGTAGGTTTTGCCGTTGGCCACGAGCCTGGCCACGGCCGCGTCCACCCGGCCCGATGTGTAGAGGCTGGACTCCAGATAGAAGTGGTCGAACCGCACCGCAAACATTTTCAGATCCAGGTCCTGCTCGTGGCGCAGATAGGCCACGGCAAATTCGCGGATCGCATCGATATCGTCGGCGTTGCCGTTGGCCGTCACCTTGCGGTCGTCGGCGTGCACCGTTTTGCCCGCCAGAAAATCCGCTGCAATGTCCGCAATGTAATCCCCGTTGTAGGCCGACGTCGGCCAGCCTGCGTCACCCGGTTTCAGGCCTCGCGCGCGGCACTGCACGCTGGTCGCCAGCGTGGCGATCTGCACCCCGGCATCGTTGTAGTAAAACTCGCGCTGCACCATCCAGCCCTGCGCCGCAAGCAGATTGCACAGCGCATCGCCCAGCGCCGCCTGGCGACCGTGCCCCACATGCAGCGGCCCGGTGGGATTGGCCGACACGAACTCCACCAGCACCCGCCGACCCTGCCCGCTGCTGCCATGCCCATACCTGCCGCCCGCGCGACGAATGCGCGGCACGATGCCATGCCACGCGGCAGGCGCAAGGTGAAAATTGATGAAGCCCGCGCCGGCAATCTCGGCTTTGGCGACGAGCGGTGACGCCGGCAATTCGTTGAGAATCGCCTGCGCCAGCTCGCGCGGGTTTTTCTTCAGCGGCCGCGCCAGCTGCATCGCCGCGTTGCTGGAAAAATCGCCGTGCGCGGCGTTCTTCGGGCGTTCGACCTCCAGGCTGACCGGCGCGCCAGGGGCGACAACTTCGAGTGCGTCGCCAATGAGCAATGCGATCTGATCTTTGATGGAGTGCGTGCTGGACATGCTGCTTCGGCGTTGAAGGCGGGGCCGGGAAACGAAGCAGCCGATTATATGCGCCGCGCGGGTGTGGCCCCAATCGGGGTGGAGGTTTCAAGTTGGCAACCGGGCACCGCTCCAATGTAGCGGTGCCCCGTTGGGTATCCGATTGGCGCGCCCGGCGCGATTCGAACGCACGACCCCTGCCTTCGGAGGGCAGTACTCTATCCAGCTGAGCTACGGGCGCCATCGAAGCGGGAGCCGCCTCGGGACGGCGAAGCATAGCGGGTTTGCCGGCTGCCGTCCATCCGCGCCCTTTCCCGCGCGGGCTGCTTTCCTTATAATCCCGGCTTTCGTTGCGCCCCCAATCAAGGAAAATTCTCTATGGCCGACTCACACGCCAGGATGACTCAGGCAACCCCGCAGGAAGTCGTCATCTCCCTACTCGCCGGCCTGTTGGCGCCGCTATTGGCCATTTTCCTGATCGTACAGCTCGTCCTCGGCATCCAGGACCGGCATCAGCCCGACGCGACCAGCGAAGCCGCGCAGCAAGCCACGCTGGACCGCATCAAGCCTTTTGCCACGCTGGCCGCGGTCGATGCCAACGCGCCCAAGGTCGAAAAATCCGGGCAGGAAGTCTATGACGCCGTCTGTACGTCCTGTCATGCTGCGGGTGCGCTGGGCGCTCCGAAATTCGACAACAAGGGTGACTGGGGGCCGCGCATCGGCAAAGGCTACGATACCCTGGTCAAACATGCGCTCGAGGGCTTCAACCAGATGCCGGCACGCGGCGGCGATGGCGATCTGTCCGACGTGGAAGTGGCGCGCGCGGTCGCTTACATGGCGAATTCCGCCGGCGCGAATTTCAAGGCGTCGGAGCCGGCTGCGCCCGCGGCCACGACCGCGAGCACGGCCAAGGGTGATCCGGCCAAGGGGCAGGCAGTTTACGCGGCAAACTGCGCAGCCTGCCACGACAGCGGCGTGGCAGGCGCGCCGAAGCGCGGCGACAAGGCGGCCTGGGGCCCTCGTCTGGCGCAAGGCTATGCCGGCCTGTATCAGGCTGCGTTGAATGGCAAGAACGGCATGCCTGCCAAGGGCGGCAACGCCGATCTCGGCGCAACCGATCTCGGCAACGCCGTGGCGTATCTGATGGCCGAGGCCGGCGGCAAACCCTGACAGGCCGGTTCTGCTCCCATGGTCGACTCCGCGCTGCACAGACGATTGTCCGGACAGATGGCACGCAGCACGCCGCGGATTTTCCTCTTCGCTCTGGCCGCGAGCCTCGCGGCCTGCGGCGATTCCGCGCCGCCGCCGGCAGCGACCGCCCCGACGGTAGCGGCAGGCATGAGCGAGCCGCCGGCAGGCGATGCAGAACGTGGCGAGCGAACCTATCGCCAGGCTTGTGCGTATTGCCATGATTCCGGCGCTGCCGGCGCGCCGAAGCTGGGGGACGCGGCGGCATGGTCGCCGCGCCGGGCGCAAGGAATGGATGCCTTGTACGCCGCCGCCCTGGAAGGCAAGGGCGCGATGCCCGCACGCGGCGGCAACCACGATCTTGCCACCGCGTCGGTCAAGGCGGCAGTCGATTACCTGCTCGAGCGATCGCGTTGATCGTCATGGCGACGCCGCGCCGAGAATCGATGAAATTCCGATTCGCCGTGCAGTCTGCGGCGGGCTTTCGCGGTGCGGCCGCAACCCCCGATTTTTTCGGGATGCCATTCACGGTCTGTAGCATTTCACGCTGACCCCATGCCACGCACCTGTCCCAATTGCGGCAGCAGCAAACTGAGACGCGCCCAATTGCATGCCCACGACGGCATCCGCCGCATGGCGCTTTACTCGCCACTGCGTTGCCGCGACTGCTATCACCGTTTCTGGACATTTAGTCCGGTCAAGCCTGCGCTGCTGCTGTTGGCGGGTGCGGGGCTGGTTGCCGCGACCGCCTGGTTCGCGGCACCCGGACTGCCCCTCGAGCCGGAGACGGGATTGCAGAAGCTGCCGCACGAACGCGCGGCCCGGGGGGACCCCAACGCGCAACTTGCGCTGGGCATACGTTACCAGGAAGGCGACGGCGTGATCCGCAACGATGCGGAAGCGACCAAATGGTTTGCGCTGGCGGCGAAGCAGGGGGGGCTCGAAGCGCAATACCGTTACGGGCTCGCCCTTCGGGACGGACGCGGTGTGGTGCAGGATTACCGGGCTGCTTTCGCCTGGATCGAAAAGGCGGCCCGGCGCGCCTACGCTCCGGCGCAATACACGCTGGGCGAGCTGTATCGCTACGGCACCGGCACCGCCATCGACAAGGCGCGCGCCTACCTCTGGTTCAACCTCGCTGCGGCGCAGGGGGTGGACGCCGCGGTCAAGGCGCGCGACAGCCTGGTGTGGCAGTTGAAGCCCGAGCAGATCGCCGCGATGCAGGACGAGGCACGGCGCATGAGCCAGGTGCCCGCCCGCGCATCCGCCCCCCCGGAACAGGCCGGCGCGATCATGCCGGAAGCTGCCGAGGGGGCCGCCCCCGTGCCGCGCTGAGGCACGGGGCACGCACCCTTACCGAGGGGGGGTGTCGGCGTGCGCGGTTTCGCCGTCCAGCAACCACAAACGGTGCGTATCCAGGTCCAGGCGGGCCTGTGCCGACAGGGCGTCGAGTTGTGCCTGTTCTGCCATCAACCGGGCTTCCAGCGCCAGCCGCTGGTTGAGCAGCACCGTGTCCAGACTACCTTCGCCCAGATTGTAGGCGCGCGCTGCCAGCCGGGCCGTCTCTGCCAGCGCCTGGGCAGCACGATCCGCCAGCTGCCAGTTGGCCGTGCGCGAGATGGCCGCCGCAAAATTCGCGCGCGCCTCTTCCCTTAGCTGCTGTTCCAGGCGGAGTGCTGCTTCCTGCGCGCTCGCGCCGAGCTGCTCGGCGGCCTGCTGGTCGGTGCGACGTGCCGGGCCCGGCAGCGTCAGCCCGAAGCTGACCCCGAGCAGATGCTCGTTGTTGTCCATTTCGCTCTTGTAGAACACCCCGACATTGGGGTCGATTCCGCGCCGACTGGCGAATTGGCGTGCTTCGGCGCGCAGCATTTCGGCCTGACGGCGCGCGCGCATCAGTTCGTGGTTATGTGTCAGCACGGCCTCGACATGTTCGTCGACCGTGCCTGACGGCGGCGCCGGCGGCGGCAGAACTTCATCCGCCACCAGCGGCAGGCCGGGATACAGTGCGGCAAGCCGGCTGCGGGCCTGTTGCGCGCGCGCATCTGCCTGCTGCTGCTGCAGGCGTGCCTGGGCCAGCGCCGCATCTGCCTGGACGCGGTCGGCGCGCGGTGCATCGCCGAGCCGGATGCGCGCATCCACAGCGGCGAGTTGCGCCTCGGCCAGGGATACCTGCGACAGCCAGGTACTGGCCTGCGCGGCCTCGCCCAGCCACGCGAACCACAGCGCCAGCAATTGCCGGCCGCTTTCGTGCATCGCCTCGCCGACGCCCGCCTCGGCGTGCGCGGTCTGCGCCGTCGCCAGGGCACGGTCGGCCGCGGCCCGCCCCGGCAGGCGCAGCGGGCGCGACAGCGTCACGCCCCATTCGGCGGAGCGATCCTGCGGTTCGTCGATGCGACGCTGCAGGGCGTCGGCGGCCAGCGTCCATTCCTCGCGCCCGCTGCGCAGGCTTTCGCTGCGCAGTGATTGTGCGGCGAATTCGGCGCGCGCCTGCGCCACTCCGCGCGAAGCCCGCAGCGCGGCTTCGACGCTGGCCGGGTCGGGCAGGTAACTGGCGTGTGCCGCGGCGAACTGGGCTGGCGCGGCGTAGGCGGCTGCCAGCACGAAACCCAAGGCGGATATGGCGTTCATGCCGGATCTCCTTTCAATACGAATTGACGATACAGAAGCGGCAGCACCACCAGGGTAAGCAGGGTGGCGCTGACCAGACCGCCGATGACGACAATGGCGAGCGGGCGCTGGATTTCCGAACCGGGTCCGCTCGCGAACAGCAGCGGCACCAGGCCGAAGGCGGCGATGCTGGCGGTCATCAGCACCGGGCGCAGGCGGCGCAGCGCGCCGTCTCGCACCACGGCGTCGTCCTGCAAACCCTGCGCGCGCAACTGGTTGAAGTGGCTGACCAGCACCACGCCGTTCAGCACCGCAATGCCCAGCAGCGCGATGAAGCCGACCGAGGCCGGCACCGAAAGATATTCGCCTGAAGCCGCCAGCGCGAAGATGCCGCCGATCAATGCGAGCGGCACGTTCATCATTACCAGCGCCGCCTGGCGCACATCGCCGAAGGTGAGGTAAAGAAGAAAGCCGATCAGCAACAACGCGATCGGCACCACGACCATCAGACGTTTCGCGGCACGCTGCTGGTTCTCGAACTGGCCGCCCCAGGTGACGCTGTAGTCGGGCGGAAGTTTCACCTGCGCGGCGACGGCGGCTTTCGCGTCCTCGACGAAGCTGACCAGGTCGCGGCCGGCGACGTTGCTCTGCACCACCGAGAAGCGTGCCGCGTTTTCGCGCTTAACCGCCACCGGGCCGCTGCTGCGCACGAGACGCGCCACCTGGTCGAGGCCGATTTCCCGCCCATCGTCCAGCCGCAAGCGGATCGCCTGCAGTGCCTCGGGCGATTCGCGCAGTTCGGCAGGCCCGCGCAGTTGCAGGGGTATGCGCCGGCCCGGCAGGGGGATCGTGCCGACGATCTCGCCTTCGAGCTGCATGCGCAGCAGCAGGGCGATGTCGTCGGCGGACAGGCCGAAGCGGGCGGCGGCATCGCGGTCGATTGCCGCCTGCAAATACTGCACCCCCTCGTTCTGCTGGGTGTAGACGTCGGACGCGCCGGGAATTTTCCCGACCACGGCGGAAATCTCGCCGGCCAGGCGATTGAGCGTGGCGAGGTCGGGCCCGAAGAGCTTGATCGCCACATCGCCGCGCGAACCGGTGAGCATCTCCGATACGCGCATGTCGATCGGCTGGGTGAAATTGTAGGCGATGCCGGGGAAGCCTTCGACCACCTTGCGGATTTCGCCGGTCAGCCATTCCTTGTCGGGTTTGCGCCATTCGGCCACTGGTTTCAACACCAGAAAGGTGTCGGTATCGTTGAGGCTCATCGGGTCGAGTCCGAGTTCGTCGGCGCCGGCGCGTGCGACGATGCGGCGGATTTCCGGTACCTGTTTCAACAGCGCCTGCTGTACTCGTAGATCCTGGGCAACCGATTCTTCCAGACTGATGGACGGCAGCTTTTCCAGCTGCAGCAGGATGTCGCCTTCGTCCATCACCGGCATGAAAGTCTTGCCGATCAGCGGATAGACGCCTGCGGCGGCCAGCACCAGCACACCGATCACGGCATAGACGCGCTTCGGGTGCGCCAGTGCGCGATCGAGGAGCGGCGTGTAGAGCGCCTGCGCGCGGCGCAACAGCCAAGGATCGGTGTGCGCCGCCTGCTTCAGCAGGAACGAAGCCAGCACCGGGATCGCGCTGAGTGCCAGCAGCAGGGATGCCGCCAGCGCGAACACGATGGTCAGCGCGACCGGCGCGAACAGCTTGCCTTCCAGGCCTTCCAGCGTCAGCAGTGGCAGAAATACGATGGCGATGATGGCGATGCCCGAGGTCACCGGGCGGGCGACTTCCTGCGTCGCCCACAGCACGCGTTGCAGCGGCGTTCCTCTGGTGTCCTCCGGATCGTGCGCGAGATGCGCGACGGCGTTCTCCACCACCACCACCGCCGCGTCGACCAGGAGGCCGATCGCGATCGCCAGTCCGCCCAGGCTCATCAGGTTGGCGGACAGCCCGAACTGGCGCATCAGCACGAAGGTCGCCAGCACCGACAGCGGCAGGATCAGCGCCACCACGATGGCTGCGCGCAGGTTGCCAAGGAACAGCAGCAGCAGGATCACCACCAGCACCGCCGCTTCCAGCAACGCCTTGCTCACGGTGCCGACGGCACGGTCGACCAGTTGCGCGCGGTCGTAGAACGGCGAAATCGTCACGCCCTTCGGCAGCGTGGCCTGGATTTTGGCCAGTTTGGCCTTGACGTTCTTGATGAGCTCGCCCGCATTGACGCCTTTCAGGCCGATCACCAGCCCTTGTACCGCCTCGCCCTGGCCGTTTTGCGTCACCGCGCCGTAGCGGGTCATCTCGCCGAGTTCCACGCGCGCGACAGCGCCGACGGTGACGACCACGCCTCCCACGGTCTTGATGCCAATGTGCCGCAAATCGTCCAGCGAACCGATGCCGCCGTTGACGCGCACCACCCAGGTTTCCTCGCCTTCGTTGACGCGTCCGGCGCCGTCGTTACGGGTATTGCTCTCCAGCGCGGTGCGCAATTCGTCATAGGTGACGCCGCGCGCGGCCAGCGCCGCCGGGTCGGGGCTCACGGAGAAGGTTGCGACGCGGCCGCCGAGCGAATTGACGTCGGCCACGCCGGGAATCGCGCGCAATTGCGGACGTACGGTCCAGTCGAGCAGGGTGCGTTTTTCCGCCAGCGGCAGCGGCCCTTCGAGGGTGAACATGAAGAGCTCCGACAGCGGCGTGGAAATCGGCGCCAGGCCGCCCGATACGTTGCCTGGCAGGTCGCCTTTCACATTGGCGAAGCGCTCCGCCACCTGCTGGCGCGCCCAGTAGATGTCGGTGCCTTCCTCGAAATCCACGGTGATGTCGACCAGCGCGTTCTTCGACAGGCTGCGCAGTATGGTCTGGTGCGGAATGCCCAAGAGCTCGGTTTCCACCGGCTGGGCAATGCGCGCCTCCACCTCTTCCGGCGTCATGCCCGGCGCTTTCAGGATCAGTTTGACCTGTGTGGTCGAGACATCGGGAAACGCGTCGATGGGAATCTGCTGGAACGCACGTACGCCCAGTCCCGCCAGCACCAGCAGCAGCGCGAGCACGAACCAGCGCCGCATCAGCGCGGCATCGATCAGACTGTTCAGCATGGCTTACTCCTCCAGCCACTGCGCCTTGAGTGCAGCCACACCCTTGACGGCGACGCGGCTGCCGGCGGCAAGACCGGTGACTTCGGCCCGGCGGGCATTCTGGCGGAGCAACTGCACCGGCGTCGGCGCGAACCCCTGCGGGGTCTCGACGAACACATGCGGCAGCTTGGCCTTCCACACCAGCGCGGCGGCTGGAATCGAGAGACTTTGCGCCGAATGCTCCGCCGCGATGACGGCCCGCACCGATTGCCCCGGACGCAGAAGTTTCTGCGGATCGGCCAGACTGGCGCGGGCGAGCACGCTCTGCGAGGCATCGAGCTGCGGCAGCAAGGCGACGATGCGGCCGCCGGCCGTGCTGTCCGCGACCTGCACCGCCTGCCCGGGCACGATCTGCCGCGCCTGCGTCGGCGTCAACGGAATCTCCAGCGCCAGCTTCGATAGATCCGCGACCTTCACCAGCGCCGTGCCAGCATCGACCCGCTCGCCAGGTTCGGCGGCGGTCTGCGTCACCACGCCGGCAATCGGCGCCGTCAGCGTCAGCGTGCCGCCCGACACCTGGCCTGCACCCAGCATCGCCAGCGCGGTCTGCGCGGCGGTCAGCCTGGCGCGTGCCGATTGCGCCTCGGCCTGCGTCGCGCGCAGACGCGACTCGGCGATCAGGCCTTCGGCGTACAGTTTTTCGTCGCGCGCCGCATTGCCGACGGCCAGTTGCGATTTCAGTCGGGCCTGCGTCAGCGCACCCTGCGCCTCGGCCAGACCCGGCATCGACAGACTGACCAGCGGTGCCCCTCGCCGTACCGTGTCGCCGGCCTGGACATGCAACTGAATGACCAGGCCGGCGCCGGCGGCAGCAACGACCCGCACGCTCACGGGGGGCAGGACGACACGCGCCGGATAGTCGAGCGCAGGGCCGGCGTTTGCGGCGGACACTTCGGCGACGACGATGCCGAGGTTGTTTTTCTGCGCGGCGGTCAACGTCAGAAGGTCGGCGGCCCAGGCGGGGGTGCAACAGTAAAGCGTCAGGGCGAGACGTGCGCCGAACGCGCGAAGGGGTGCAGCAATGAAACCAGCAGCCATGCTTGATCTCCAGAATCCGGACAACGACGGATCGGCGCGCGCAACGGCGCGCCACCTTGGACGATCAGCGTGCGGGCGGTGCCAGCGCGGGTGGCAGGGTGTGGTCGGCGTGCGCGAATCGCGGAGGTGGCGCCGGTAGGTCGACGCCTGGACACGGCGTCGCTGCGGTACGCGGCAGCATGCGCACAGCGGCCGGCGGCGTCTGCGGTGGCACGCCCAAGGTGGCGTGGCGCAAGGGCAGCCCGGTTGCCACCGTCACCTCCGGGCCATGGTCGTTGGCCGCGGTCGCGTGCCAGGCCGTATTAGCGCACGGCACAGCCTGGTGCAGATGCAGAAAGCCCGTATGATTCGGCTGCACCGCGCCTGCATGCGCATGGATGAACGGCGCCATCGCCTGCAGGGCGATGAAGCAGCAGAGCATCAGCAAGCGGTGTGCGCGGTGAAGCATGACAGGGGACGGACGTGGTCGCGAGATGGACGAGCACGCATGATAACCGGCGATACTTAAGCCTGACTTAAGCTCGCGATGCGAACATGCGTCTTCCCGCATCGGGAGACACCATGCTCGCCGCTTGTTTTGCCCGTCGTCCGCGCCAGTTCGCCCCGGCCGCCCTGTACCCGCTCAGCACCTGGATCGCCGCCGCGTTCCTGCTGCTGCACAGCGGCTTGCGCCTCGTGCTGGCGTTACAGAGCTGGCGTGCCGCGCAGCTCGACCCCGGGGCGTTGCTCGCCGTGCTGGGCACGGGTCTGGCATTCGATCTGGCGACGCTGGCCCTGCTGCTGCCGGCGCTGCTGGCGCTCGAAATGACGCTCGGCACGCGCGGTCGCGCAGGACCTCTGCGGCGTGTGGGCGTTCATCTCACCGCGGCGCTGCTGCTATTCGCCTTTGGCTTCGGCGTGCTGGCGGAATGGTTTTTCTGGGATGAATTCGGCGTGCGCTTCAACTTCATTGCGGTGGACTACCTCGTCTATACGCGCGAGGTCGTCGGCAACATTCACGAAAGTTATCCGGTTGGCACACTGCTCGGCACGCTGGCCGTGCTCGTGTTCCTTGCCGT
>CAZOVQ010000055.1:0-229 GCA_964583195.1 uncultured Thiobacillus sp. | reverse complement strand
GCGCCTGGCTGGGACGGGCCGCGTTACCGACAGCCGGACGTGGCGCACGGCTAGCAGCGTGGCTGGCAAGCATCCTGCTTGCAACCGTGGTCGGCGCGGGCTGGTCGATGGAATATCGCTACGGCGCCAACGAATACCAGCGGGAACTCTCCGCCAACGGCCTCTACAGTTTTGGCTACGCCTTCACACATAACGCCATCGATTATTTCGATTTCTACGCGACGCGTCC
>CAZOVQ010000054.1:7510-10475 GCA_964583195.1 uncultured Thiobacillus sp. | reverse complement strand
CCAGACGCTCACCTGGATGAGCGCGTCGCTGGCGCTGGGCGCGGACCTGGCGATGATGACGCTGGGCGGCTCGCTGAAACGCCGCGAGCGCCTGTCGGCGCGGCTGGGCGACGTGCTTTCGGAACTGTATCTGTCTTCCGCCGTGCTCAAGCGGTTCCACGACGACGGCGAACCCGAAGCCGACTGGCCGCTCGCCCGCTGGGCCCTGCAGGACAGTCTCTACCGCATGCAGGAAAGTTTCCGCGCGCTCAGCCGCAACCTGCCCAGCCGGCCGCTGGCCTGGCTGCTGCGGGCGATCTGTTTTCCCACTGGCTTCGCGTTTTCCGAACCCTCCGACCGCGCCGCGCACGAAGCGGCGCGCCTTCTGCTGGCGCCCTCCGCCACCCGCGACCGCCTCACCCGGGGCGTATTCATCCATCCGGACTTGCGCGAAAAAAGCGGCCTGCTCGAAGCCGCCTTCACTGCCGCGCACGAACTTGCGCCGCTCGAAGCGCAACTCAAAACCCTCAGGCGCGAAGGCAGGCTCAAGGCCCGTTCGCTCGACGCCCAGGTGGACGAAGCCTTGCGCGCCGGACTCGTTTCCGCCGAAGCGGCGCAGCAATACGCGGCCTACCGCGACCTCGCCGAGCGCGTCATCGCCGTCGACGCCTTCGACCGCTTCGCCGCGTGCGGCGACAGCTGCGATACGGACGCACAACCCGAAGCCGCGCGCGCGGCAGGAGGCAGGCGATGAGCAGCTTTCTTCCCGGCCGGCCGGTCTACCTCGTCGACGGCTTGCGCACGCCGCAGCTCAAGGCGCGCGGCGTGCCCGGCCCGTTTCACGCCGCCGATCTCGGTGTTGCCGCCGGCCGCGCGCTGCTGCTGCGCCAACCCTTCGCGCCGTCCGCGCTCGACGAAGTCGTCTTCGGTTGCGTTTCGTCCGGCCCCGACGAAGCCAATATCGGCCGTGTGATCTCGCTCCGGCTTGGCTGCGGTGACCGCGTGCCGGCGTGGACGGTGCAGCGCAACTGTGCCTCCGGCATGCAGGCGCTCGACGCCGCCGCCAAGGACATCGCACTGGGCCGCGCCGACCTCGTGCTCGCCGGCGGCACCGAGGCCATGAGCCACCACCCGGTACTGCTGAACGAGCGCATGGTCGTCTGGCTGGCGCAGTTCAACAAGGCGAAGTCCCTGCCGCAAAAACTCGCGGCGCTCGGCAGGCTGCGCGGCCCGCATCTGGTGCCGGTGATCGGCCTGTTACGTGGGCTCACCGACCCGGTCGTCGGCCTGTCGATGGGGCAGACCGCCGAAGAACTCGCCCGGCGCTTCGCCATTGCGCGGGAACAGATGGACGCCTTCGCGCTGGAAAGCCACCGGCGGCTGGCGCGCGCGGTCGAAGCCGGCACGCTGGCCGACGAAATCGTGCCGCTCTATCACGGCGATGCTGTACTCGAGCACGACGACGGCCTGCGCGCGGATTCCACGCTGGAGCAGCTCGCCAAACTCAAGCCCGTGTTCGACCCGCGCTATGGCCGCGTCACCGCCGGCAATTCGGCGCAGGTGAGCGACGGCGCCGCCTGTCTGCTGCTGGCGTCCGCCGAGGGCCTGGCCCGCCACGGGCTCACGCCGCACGCGCGTATCGTCGATGTCGCCTGGGCCGGGCTCGACCCGGCGCAGATGGGGCTCGGCCCCGCCTATGCCATCGACGAGCTGCTGATGCGGCAAACCCTGGATACCGCCGACATCGACGCCTGGGAGATCAACGAAGCCTTCGCCGCCCAGGTGCTCGCCTGCCTCGCCGCGCTCGCCGACGGGGGATTCTGCCGCGATGAACTCGGCCGTGACGCGCCCTACACACCGATTCCGCCCGAGCGCCTCAATCCGGACGGCGGCGGCGTCAGCCTTGGCCACCCGGTGGGCGCTTCGGGCGCGCGCATCGTGCTGCATCTCCTGCGCACCCTGGAAGCAACCGGCGCGCGGCGCGGCATCGCCAGCCTGTGTATCGGCGGCGGACAGGGCGGCGCGATGCTGATCGAACGGGAGGGCGCATGAAACACTGGACACTTCGCCGCGACGACGACGGCCTCGCCTGGCTGACGTTCGACCAAGTGGGCTCGCCGGTCAACACGCTCTCCACCGACACGCTGACAGAGTTTGCTGCTGTACTCGATACGCTCGAATCCGACCCGCCCGCCGGGCTGGCCATCGTCTCCGGCAAGCCCTCGGGATTCATCGCCGGGGCCGACGTGAAGCGCTTCGCGGGCTTGCGCAACCCACACGAAGCCGAGGCCCTGATCCGCCAGGCGCATCGCCTGCTGTTCCGCCTGGAAAAATTGCCTTGTCCCAGCGTCGCGGCCATCCACGGTCACTGCCTGGGCGGCGGGCTGGAGCTTGCGCTCGCCTGCACCTGGCGCCTCGCCACCGACGACGCGAAGACCACACTCGGCTTTCCCGAAATCCGCCTCGGTATTTTTCCTGGTTTTGGCGGCAGCGTGCGTGCGCTGGCACGCGTCGGCCATCTGGCGGCGATGCAGATGATGCTGTCGGCGCGCAATCTCTCCGCGCGTGCGGCGAAAAAAACCGGCCTCGTCGACGATTGCGTGCCGCGCCGGCAACTGGAAGCGGCGGCGCGGCACCTGCTGCGGACGCCGCCGTCGCGCCGCACGCCTGGCTTCGTCCAGCGCGCAGCGGGCTGGCCCGGCGTACGTGGCCTGGTTGCCGCGCGCATGAAAAAACAGACCGCGCCGCATGCCGACCCCGCGCACTACCCCGCACCCTATGCACTGATCGAGCACTGGCGGCGACACGCCGGCCACCCCGAGGCAATGTTCGACAGCGAGGCGCGCGAGGTGTCGCGGCTTCTCACCGGTGACACCGCGCAGAATCTGGTGCGCGTGTTCCTGTTGCAAGAAGCGCTCAAATCATGCAGTGACCGACACATCTTTCAACCGCGCCACCTGCACGTCGTCGGGGCCGGCGTCATGGG
>CAZOVQ010000054.1:0-7410 GCA_964583195.1 uncultured Thiobacillus sp. | reverse complement strand
GTGCCGCCCGAAACCGTCGACCGCGCCGCGACCGGATTCGGGATGCCGATGGGGCCGGTCGAACTCGCCGACACGGTGGGGCTCGATATCTGCTTCTCGGTCGCCGGAAAAATGGCCGCGCTGCTCAAGAACCGCGTGCCCGAATCGCTTGCCGCGCACATCGCGGCCGGCCGCCTCGGCCGCAAGAGCGGCCAGGGATATTACCGTTGGGTGTCCGGCAAACCGGTGCGCAGCGCAGCCGCCGCGCCCAGCGAAGAACAGCGCGACCGGCTGCTATTGCGTTTGTTGAACGAAGCCGTCGCCTGCCTGCGCGAAGGCGTGGTCGAGGATGCCGACGCGCTCGATGCGGGCGTCATCCTCGGCACCGGTTTCGCGCCCTTCACCGGCGGGCCGATGCACTGGATCGAAACAGCGGGCGCGGCGCATTGGCACGCCCGGCTCGCCGCGCTCCACACCACCCATGGCGAACGCTTCCAGCCCGACCCCGGCTGGCGAGCCCTGATGAAAGGAGGTGCATGATGCCTGCCACCCTGCCCCTGCGTTTCTCGCCCCTGCGCGCCGCCCCGCACGCCGTCGCCGACACTCCGGCGGGCACGGATATCGCTCCGCTCGCGCTCGACGCCGGCACGACGCTCGACGCCGTCTTCCGGCAGCGTGTCGAGGCGAGCCCAGAACATGTCGCCTACCTGGACTTCGATGCGGCAAGCCAGCGCTGGCGAGAAACGACTTGGCGCGACCTGGCCCGACAGGTCGCCCGCTGGCAAACCGCGCTGTCCGGCCTGGGACTCGCGCCCGGCGACCGCGTCGCATTGATGCTGAAGAACAGCCCCGACTGGATCGTCTTCGACCAGGCCGCGCTCGGCCTCGGGCTGGTCACGGTGCCGCTGTATACCAGCGACCGTGCGGACAACATCGACTGGGTGCTGAAAGATGCCGGCTGCCGCGTGCTCTTCATCGACGGCCGGGAACAGTGGGAAACGCTGCGCGCGATCCGCCCCACCCTTGAAGCCATGACCGCGCTGATCGCGCGCGAGACGCTCGACGATGCGCCGGCGAATTTCCGCTGCGTATCCGGCTGGCTGCCCGCTTCGGACGGGGCACTGGCCACCGGGCAACACCGGGCCGACGCACTGGCCACGCTGGTCTACACTTCGGGCACCACCGGCCGGCCCAAAGGGGTGATGCTGTCGCACCGCAATATCCTGTTCGACGTGCAGGCGGGCCTGCAAGCCGTGTCGGTCTTCCCGGACGACCGGATGCTCTCCTTCCTGCCCCTGTCGCACACGCTGGAGCGCACGGTCGGCTATTACCTGCCGATGGTGGCGGGCAGTTCAGTCGCCTTTGCCCGCTCGATCCCACAACTGGCGGAAGACCTTGCCACAGTGCACCCCACGCTGCTGATCGCGGTGCCGCGCATCTTCGAACGGGTGCATGGCCGGATACGCGAAACGCTCGCCGAAGGTTCGCCATTCAAGCGCAGGCTCTTCGAGCGTGCGATCGAAACCGGCTGGCAGGCATTTCTGCACGCGCAGGGACGCGCGCCCTGGTTGCCGGCGCTGCTGCTGCACCCCGTGCTCGATCATCTGGTCGGCGCAAAAATCCGCGCCAGGCTTGGCGGCCGGCTGCGTTTTGCCATTTCCGGCGGCGCCCCCCTGCCTGCGGAGATCAGCCGTTTTTTCATCGCCCTGGGTGTGAACATCCTGCAGGGCTACGGCCTCACCGAAACCAGTCCGGTGATTTCGGTCAACCGGCTGGAAGACAACGTGCCGTCCAGCGTCGGCCCGGCCCTGCCCGGCGTGAGCGTGAAACTCGGCGACCGCGACGAACTGCTCAGCCGAAGCCCTGCGGTGATGCTCGGCTACTGGAACAACGCCGAGGCCACACATGCCATGATCGACGCGGACGGCTGGCTGCACACCGGCGACCTCGCCCACATCGGCCCGCGCGGTCACATCACGATCACCGGCCGCCTGAAGGAAATCCTCGTGCTCTCCACCGGCGAAAAAGTCCCGCCGGCCGACATCGAGCAGGCGCTCGCCGCCTGTCCCTTCCTCGAACAGGCGATGGTGGTGGGGGACGGCCGGCCCTACCTTTCCGTGCTTCTCGTGCCGCGTCCGGACAGGCTTGCTGCAGAGGCGGCGCGCCTCGGCATGGCACCGGACAGCGACGCCATGCGGCAGCATCTGCTGGCGCAACTGCGGCCCTGTCTGCGCGATTTCCCGGGTTATGCCAAACTCGGCGGCGTCGCCCTGATTACCGAGCCCTTCAGTGTGGAAAATGGTCTGCTTACTCCCACGCTCAAATTCAAGCGCGGCGAAATCCTGAACCGTTACCGATCCGAGGTGGAGGCCCTGTATGCCGGACACTGAACTGAGCGAACGCCTGCTCGCCGTGCGCGTGGTGGCCATGCCCGAAAACACCAACGCCGCCGGCGACATCTTCGGCGGCTGGCTTCTGAGCCAGGTCGATCTCGCCGGTTCGACGCTCGCGGTGAAAGCGGCCGCAGGCCGCGTCGCCACCGTGGCGATCAATCATTTTCGTTTCATCAAGCCGGTTTACGTCGGCGATCTGGTGAGCTGCTGGACGAGCGTCGAGCGTGTCGGCAACACCTCGATCACCGTGCGCATCGAAGTGGATGCCGAGCGCATGCGCGACTCGCACCAGTGCACGCGTGTCGCCGAAGCTGCCTTCACCTACGTGGCGCTGGACACCGAAGGCCGCCCGCGCCCGGTGCGCGCATGAGAGCGCTGCCACGCTGGGTGGGCCGCCGTCTGGCGGATTATCTCTCCCGTCCGCTCTACAACTACGAACCTTATGCGCCGGTCGATGCCAAGCATTTCCTGTCCCTGCTCCAACCCGCCGACGTGCTGCTGGTGGAGGGCAACACCCGGATCAGCAGCGCAATCAAGTACCTCACCCAGTCGACCTGGTCGCACGCGGCACTGTATGTCGGCGACGCGCTTGGCCAAGGGCTCGACATCGAATACGCGCCAACCCTGATCGAAGCCGACCTTTCGCATGGCGTGGTGACCGTTCCGCTCGCCACCTACGCGCGTTTCAACACGCGCATCTGCCGGCCCATCCTGCTCGACCCGGCCGATCGAGAGCGCGTGCTGCGCTACGCCATCAACCGCATCGGCCTGGCCTACGACCTGAAGAACATTCTCGACCTCGGGCGCTATCTGCTGCCGGTGCCGCCGGTGCCCGCACACCTGCGACGGCGCATGCTCGCGCTCGGCAGCGGCGATCCCACTCGCGCCATCTGCACAACGCTAATTGCGCAGGCTTTTCAGAGCGTGCGCTATCCCATCCTGCCGCTGGTCGATTCACTCGATGCTGAAACCCGGCGCTGCCTCGGCTACAGCGTCGAGGAAATCCACCATATCCGTCACCACAGCCTGTTCGCGCCGCGCGACTTCGATCTTTCGCCGTATTTCAAAATCATCAAACCGCTGGCCGACACCGGTTTCGACTACAAACGTCTTCACTGGCGGGACGATCCGGCGATCGCGCAGGCCATCGAGAACGGCACCCCATGCGCATCCCGGAACTGATCGCCCATCGCGGCTACGCCTTGCGCTACCCCGAAAACACGCTGCCTGCGATCGAGGCCGCACTCACAGCCGGTGCCCGGTATATTGAAATCGACGTGCAAACCAGCGCCGATCACGTCCCAGTGCTGTTTCACGACGAAACACTGGAACGCCTCTGCGGTGTAAAGGGACGGATCCGTGACGCCGAGCTGGCTGAACTGGGCGCCTTGCGCGCACACGAGCCAGAGCGCTTCGGCCATACTTTCGCCGACGTTCCCATCCCCACGCTCAGCGCCGTGGTCAACCTACTCGCCTCCTGGCCCGCCGCCACGCTATTCGTGGAAATCAAGGCCGAGGCTCTCGCTCACACCGGCATCGAGGAGACCTACCGGCGTTGCGCGGCAATCGTCGCTCCGCTCGGCCGGCGTGCCGTATTCATCTCGTTCGACACGGATTTTCTGCTCACCGCGCGATGGCACGGCTGGCCAAGGCTGGGTGGCGTAATCGAAAACTGGAACGAGCACACACGCCCGGCGCTTCAGGCAATCCAGCCCGAGTTTCTGTTTTTCGAAGCGGACCGGCTGATCGATAGCGGACCTCTCATCTGGCCTGGCGTTCACCTGGCCGTCTACGAAGTTGACGACCCGGCTCGCGCGCTTGCGCTCGCCGCGCGCGGTGTCGATCTGGTGGAAACCTTTGCTTACGCGGAAATGCAACGCGCACTGGGCGCGCCGTCTGCCTGGATTCGCCAGACACCGCAATGACACCCAGACCGTTTGCCCATGCAAACAGCCAGGGATGATCTTCCCGCTCTTGACCCCCTAACCCGGTCAAGGGCCAGGGAGTTTTCAGCGGTTTTCAGCGGCGCGAGGAAAATACGACGTGGCCGTACAGGTCGCCCTGTCCCGACTCCGTTCCCGCGCGGCCCACGGCATACCCCGATTCATCGACATCGCCATTGGGGAAGGCAGCGTTCACCGAGCGGATGTTCAGGCGCGCGCGGTCGTCGCGCATGCTGGTGCCGACATAACCGGGTTGCTCGAGCGCATGCAATATCCCGCCCACAGTGTCCGGGTTGCTCCCCCAGATACCGGCGTGAACTGTTCCCGCAAGGGCAGCAAGGGCTACGGCAGAGGTGATGGCTATGGTTTTCATGGCTTGCTCCTTACGATCGATTTGTACGCCGCGCAAAATGCGCGATGTTACTCATATGACCAGACAGGGTGGCCATTCCTGACAATTTTTACAAAAACATTTTTTCCGTTTTGTCATAGAGTGGAGAAGGTGATCCGGGAATCTGGAGCGGAAGAAATAATGAAACGACCGAAAGCGTATTTTCTTGGCGTACTGCTTGCCTTGCTCGTTCCAGTATTCGAAGCCAGCGCTTCGGAAACTGCCAGGTGGAACCGCCACGTCTTCAAGCTCGTCGCCGAGCACGCAGACGGCACGCAGGAGTCGGGCTCCGCCGTGGCGCTCGCGGGCGACCGCCTGGTCACGAACTGCCATGTGATCGCCAAGGCAGCAAGACTGCGCGTCGAACATGAGGGCACATGGATTCCCGCCGAAAGCAAGGAAGGCGACAGCTACCGCGACCTGTGTTTCGTGCGCGTTCCCGGACTTGATCTCCCGCCTGTCCCCATGATAGGCGTAGGCGAAACGCGCGTCGGCCTCGACGTCGTTTCCGCGGGTTATCCCGGTGGCCGCTTCAGTCTCAGCAGCGGCCGCATCGTTGGTCTGCATACCTGCGAATGCGATGGCGGCAAGGTCATCCAGACTTCCGCCCCTTTCGACCGGGGGGCCAGCGGCGGCGGCCTGTTCGACGCGCAGGGCCGGCTGATCGGCATCCTGACCTTCAAGTCCCGAAACGGTGGCAACTTCCATTTCGCGCTGCCGGTCGGCTGGCTGCGCGGCATCGCGCAATCGCCGACGGCATCCGGCACAGACAAGCAGGTTTTTTGGGCTGGCACCGACAGGAAAAGTGCCTATTTCCTCACCGCGTGCAGCCTGGGTGAGCGCAAGGACTGGCGAGCGCTTTCGCGCCTGGCAAAAGAGTGGTGCGAACAGGAACCCTACAACCCTGAGGCCTGGATGGCACTGGGACGCGCCCACCGTGGCCTCGATGAAACCACGGCAGCCATCTCGGCCTTCAAGCACGTCCTGGCGCTCGACTCGACCCATGCCGAAGCGCAATGGGGGCTCCAGGAACTGGAAATTCTCACCGGACGCACCATCGACCACGGAAATTTCTGAATTGCACGCGCCGCTGCTTCGCGGCGACCCTGCGTGTCAACGCTGCGCGTTGTTTCACGTTAAGATTCCGTTTCCTGCCCGCGCCCTTCCCGCCATGCCTTCCGCACGCTGCGGCCTGTTCCACCTTCTGCAAATTGCCTATACCACCGTTCGGCTGTTCGCTCTGAACGGATTGACCAACCACGCCGCCGCGACAGCCTTTTACTTCCTGCTTTCGGCCACACCTCTGCTGCTGCTGCTGAGTTACGCCCTGCAAGGGCTCGCCCGGCTTGCCGAGAATTCGATGCCCGCCACCATCCTCATGGCCGCGCTTTACGAACAGTTGCACCTGGATAATCTGACTGCCTATGGCTTCATCCCCCGCCATGCGCAACTTGCCGCCGGCGGCGTCGGTCTGGCCACGCTCGTGCTGTCCTCGCGCGGCCTGCTCAATGCCGTGCAAGGTGCCTTCAACGTGATATTTCCCGAACGCAGCAAGCGCAATCCGGTGCTGTCGTGGATGCTGCCGCTCATCGTTCTGCCCGTATTGTTCCTGTTCACCGGCCTGACCGCGCTGACCCGCGTAACGCTGGCCTTTCTGGCCCAGAACGACTTCATCGGCGCCGGCAATGCCCATCTGCTGCAAACCGCGAACAGCCTGTTCAGCTTCGCCACGCTATGGCTGCTGCTGTTTGTCGCCTACTGGCGCCTGCCACGCCGCCATCCTCCCGCTCGCAGCGCCGCGTGGTTCGCACTGCTTGCCACAACCAGCCTCGCCGTGCTGTTTCTACTGTTCGGCATCTTTTTCAAACTGGAAAACTACAGCAATCTCTACGGCGCACTGGGCGGTGTGATATTCGTGCTCATCGGCGGCTATTTCTCCTTTCTTCTCTTGTATCTATGGGCGCAAGCCCTGTACGCCTGGGGCAAGGCCGACGTCGTCGCGCTTGAAAAGCTCTTTCTGCAAGGCAGCGGCGAAGGCGCGAGCAGGCTCGAAAGCTATGTCTTCGCCGACACCCGCCGCCTGCTGGAAAAATATGGCCAAACCCACCCGCCGGGCCACGTGCTGATCGCAGAAGGCGACGACAGCCAAACCGCCTACTTCCTCTATTCCGGGCGCGCCTTCGCAAGCAAACGCACCGAAACCGGGGAACTCCGTCTGGGCGAACTCGCCGAAGGGCAGCTCTTCGGCGAAATGGCTTATCTCCTGAACGAAAAACGCACCGCCTCCGTCATCGCCGATACCGAAATCACCGTCCTGGCAATGAAT
This sequence comes from uncultured Thiobacillus sp., assembly GCA_964583195.1. Classification (GTDB taxonomy): domain Bacteria; phylum Pseudomonadota; class Gammaproteobacteria; order Burkholderiales; family Thiobacillaceae; genus Thiobacillus. The sequence goes on along the minus strand of CAZOVQ010000054.1, from coordinate 378 downwards.
CCTGCGCTGCTTGAGGAATTGATGCGGCAATCCGCTCCCCTGTCGCGCCGCATCATCGACACCCTGTGCCAGCGGCTGGAAAGGATGAATCTGGCAAATGCAAACTGAGCCGGCTAGAATACTGTTTATACATACAGTATTCTAGCCGGCCATGTCCCTGCGCACACTCTACGTCGACCTCAATTCCTTCTTCGCCTCGGTGGAGCAGCAACTGCGGCCCGAACTGCGCGGCCGCGCCGTCGGCGTGCTGCCCGTGTTGGCCGACACCACCTGCTGCATCGCTGCCAGCATCGACGCCAAGCGCTACGGCATCCGCACCGGCACCCCGGTGTGGCAGGCGCGCAAGCTGTGCCGTGACATTGTCTTCGTGCAGGCGCG
>CAZOVQ010000053.1:0-10523 GCA_964583195.1 uncultured Thiobacillus sp. | reverse complement strand
CCATCAGCGGCGGGATCACCAGCTGGTAGCCCTGCCCCCGGAACAGGTCGAGCAGCGCACGGCGCATGTCCTCCATGCGCCAGGCCTGCGGCGGCAATACGTCCTCAACACTTTCGGGCAGCAACCAGGCAGTCATTTCACTTCAGCCACAGCAACACAAAAAAGCCGCCCAGCATCGAGGCGGCTCCGATAAAACGCAACTGGCCATCGCTCAGCGCCATCGCGCGGCGGAAGGTTTCCCGCCACAGTGCAGGCGCTGCGAAGGGCAGCAGCCCTTCGATCACCAGCAACAGGCCGAACGCGGCGACTGCATCGTTCCCTGTCATTGGCCGCCGGCGCGCGGGTTTTTCATGTACTTGAAGAAGTCCGCGCTGGGGTCGAGCACCATCACGTCGCTCTTGTTCCTGAAGCTGTCGCGATACGCCTGCATGGATCGGTAGAAAGCGTAGAACTCGGGATTCTTTCCGTAGGCGGCCGCGTAAGTCGCCGCCGCTTTCGCGTCGCCTTCGCCCTTGACACGCTGCGCATCGCGATAGGCCTCGGCCACGATCACGTCCTTCTGCCTGTCGGCGTCGGCCTTGATCTTCTCGGCCTCGGCTGCGCCGGTGGAGCGCAGTTCGTTGGCGACCTGTTTGCGTTCGGCTTCCATCCGACGGTATACGTTCTCGGAAACGGATTCCGGCAGATCGACGCGCTTGATCCGCACATCGACCACCTGTACGCCGATCTTGCGTGCGTCCTGGTCGGCCTTGATCTGAATCGTGCGCATCACGTCGTCGCGCTTGCCGGAAACGACGTCGTTGATGGTGCGTTTGCCGAATTCGGCGCGCAGTCCGTCGTTGACGGTCTGGTTAAGGCGAATCGCTGCGCGCGTCTCATCGCCGCCGACCGAAACGTAGAACTGGCGTGCATCGATCACGCGCCACTTGATGAACGAATCGACCAGGACGTTCTTCTTTTCGGAAGTGATGAAACGCTCGGGATCGGCCGCGTCCAGCGTCAGGATGCGGGTGTCGAAGTAGCGTACGTTCTGCACCAGCGGCAGCTTGAAATACAGACCCGGTCTGGTCTTGACGGAGACCACTTCGCCCAGCTGGAACACCATGGCGTTCTGCCTCTGGTCTACGGTGAACAGGCTGCCGGACAGCACGACCAGCACCGCCACGAGACCGATCAGGAGGGGAGCGGGATTGCGCTTCATGGCCGGTCCTCCCGGTCACGGCTGCGCAGGGCATCGCGTGAACGCGGATCGATCGGCATCATGGGCGCCTGCTGCTGTGTGGAGGGCTGCGAAAGCATGTCTGGCGTTGCACCGTAGGGTTGGGCGACAGCCTGTTGCAGTTTGTCGAGCGGCAGGTAGAGCAGACTGTTGCCGCCCTTCTGGTCGACGACGATCTTGCTGGTGTTGTTCATCACGGTCTGCATGGTGTCGAGGTACAGGCGCTGGCGGGTGACCTGCGGCGCCTTCTGGTATTCGGTCAGGATTTGCGAGAACCGGCTGGCCTCACCTTCGGCATTGGCGATGATCGACTGCTTGTAGCCTTCGGCTTCTTCCTTCAGCCGCGACGCCAGGCCGCGGGCGCGTGGCACCACATCGTTGGCGTAGGCTTCGGCTTCGTTCTTCAGTCGCTCGCGGTCCTGGCCGGCTTTCACCGCGTCGTCGAACGCTGCCTGCACCTGCTCGGGCGGCTGAATGTTCTGCAGCGTCACCTGGCTGACGCTGATGCCGGTCTTGTAGCGGTCGAGAATCTGCTGCATCAGCACCTTGGCGCGCGCCGCGATATCGGCCCGCCCCTCGTACAGCACGTAGTCCATCTTGCTCTTGCCGACGATCTCACGCATCGCAGTTTCGGCAACCTGCAGCACGCTGTCTTCGGGCGTCCGGTTGATGAAGAGGAAATCCATCGGGTCCTTGAGGATGTATTGCACCGCGAACTGGAGATCGATGATGTTCTCGTCGTCGGTGAGCATCAGCGATTCCTTCAGCACCTTGCTCTTGACGTTGTTACGGTAGCCGACTTCAACGGTACGCACCTGATCGACGTTGACGATCTCGCGCGACTCGATCGGCCACGGCAGATGCCAGCGTGGGCCGGGTTCGGTGGTTTCGACGTACTTGCCGAAACGGAGCACGACGCCGCGCTGTCCGGCATCGACGATGTAGAAGCCGCTGGCGACCCAGACCAGGAGGGCAAGCCCTACCAGCAGGCCGAACAGGCTGCCGCCGCCCGGCATGCCCGAGGGCGCGTCGCCGTCACCGCCGCCGGACTTGTTGCCGAACAGGGCGTTCAATTTCTGGTTGATGCGCCGCCATATCTCGTCGAGATCAGGCGGGCCGCTGTTTCTTCGATTGTCGCGATTGCCCCACTGCGGGTCGTTCCAGGCCATGTCGTCGGTATCTATGCGGGAAATGAAGTCGGGGTCGGAGGTGAGTCGCCAGCGCTTCCGGCCAGAGGGCCGCGCAGGATTTCCACCAGCGCCTCCCTCAAAAGCCCAAGCCCGGCGCCTGTTTGCGCGGACACATAAACGCTTTGCAGTTTACCATATTCGTCTCGCACCACGCCCGGCGCCGCGCCCGTCAAGTCGAGCTTGTTGTAGACGCAAAGCTGCGCCACCTCCGCGGCGCCAATCTCCTTCAGCACCTTCTCCACCGCACTGATCTGGCGCTGCCGCGCGGGGCTCGCGGCGTCGATCACGTGCAGCAGCAGATCGGCTTCGGCGGTGGCTTCCAGTGTGGCACGGAAGGCGGCCACCAGGTCGTGCGGCAGGCGGGTGATGAAGCCGACGGTATCGGACAGCACGACCTCGCCGACCGCAGGCAGGTAAATCTTGCGCGTAGTGGTGTCGAGGGTGGCGAACAACTGGTCGGCGGCGTAGGCGCCCGCGTGTGTCATGGCATTGAAAAGGCTGGTTTTTCCGGCGTTGGTATAGCCGACCAGCGCCACCGACGCCACCTGCTGGCGACTGCGCGCGCGACGCTGGGTACGCCGCTGCCTGCCCAGTTTCGCCAGCCGCTCCTGCAGCGCCTTGACGCGCACGCCGATCAGCCGGCGGTCGGTTTCCAACTGCTTTTCACCTGGACCGCGCATACCGACGCCGCCGCGCTGACGCTCCAGGTGGGTCCAGCCGCGCACCAGGCGGGTGGACAGATGTTTCAATTGGGCAAGTTCGACCTGGAGTTTGCCTTCGGCGCTGCGGGCGCGGCGCGCGAAAATGTCGAGTATGAGGCTGATCCGGTCGATGACGCGGCACTGCAGGCGACGCTCCAGATTGCGCTCCTGCGCCGGTGACAATTCGTGATTGAAGATGACGACCTCGGCGTCCGTGGCGACGACCCGAGCGGCGATTTCGTCGGTCTTGCCGCTACCGACGAACAGCGCCGCATCGGGACGCGCGCGCTTGCCCAGCACTTCGCCGAGTATGTCGAGTCCGGCGCCGGAAGCCAGCAGCCGCATTTCCGCGACACTTTCCTGGAAATCCGGGTCGCCGAAATTGACGGCGACGAGCACGACGCGCTCGCCGCCCTGGTGGCGTTCAAACAAGAGAAAAACTCCGCACCCGGCTCGGGCATGGCTGGGAAAAACGCATGGATCATTCTTGACGGCGAATCAGGAAAGATATTGTAGTGCCTCGCAGCCGCGTGGGCCCGGATCGCTTCGTATCCTGGCAGCTTCTCAGATCAGTTGAGGTTTGCCGAAATGCCAGCCCTGGGCGTAGTCGACTCCCATGTCGGCGAGGATGCGCGCGATTTCCGCGTCCTCGACGTGTTCGGCCACGGTGCGTACGCCTTCCTTGCGCGCGAAATTCGCCAGACTCTCGACGATGCCCGCGACCTTGCGGTCGCTCAACATGTGCGAGATCAGCCAGCCTTCTATCTTGAGGAAACTCACCGGCAGCTTCGCCAGGTAGAGATACGACGAATAGCCGCTGCCGAAATCGTCCAGCGCCAGACGAAAGCCGAAATCGATGAAGGGTTGCAGGTCGGCGCGCAGTTTCTCCAGGCTGACGATGCGCTGGCGCTCCGTGAGTTCGAGCACAACCGGTTTTACCGGGCCCATCGCGACGTTGCAGGCCTGGCAGTAATTCATGGCATTGGCGAGCATTTCCTCGACCAGGTCGCGGCGCGCGAGAAACTGCGGCGAGACGTTGACGAAATGCGCGAAATCGGGCGACCCCCCGTCCGCGATACGCGCCACGCAGGCCTGCATCACGGAGCGGATCACGCGGCGATCGATTTCGGCCATGAGCCCCAAACCTTCGGCGAGATCGACGAACTCGCCGGCATCGACGCACTCGCCCCCTGGCGTCAGGACGCGCGCCAGCGCCTCGTCGGCGACGGCTTCGCCATGTGCGAGATCGACGATGGGCTGCGAGGCGTGGCGAATCCGATCCGTCGCCAGGGCTTCCCGCAGACGCACGCCATTCATCCGCCCGGAAGCCCTGAGCACGCTTGCGACCCGGTCGCGCCCGCCGGATTTGGCGTGATACAGGGTCTGGTCGATTTCCTCCAGCAAGGTTTCGATCTCGTCGCCGGCGGCCAATGCGGCAACGCCCGCCGAAAAGTTCAGGGAAATTTCGCCGACGCTGGTTCGCAGGGGTTCGGCGCGCATCCGCTGTGCCATGCGTTCGACGATGCCTCCCGCCTCTTCCGTCGAACCGGCGCACAGCACGAAAAGAAATTCCTCGCCGCCCCAGCGGGCGACCCAGTCGCCTTCGCGCAGTCCGGCCTCGAAACGCCTGGCGGCGATTTTCAGGACTTCGTCCCCCACCGCATGGCCGTAGCGGTCGTTGATCGATTTGAAATGATCGAGATCGACCAGCGCGAGGGCGCAACCGCGGCCGTCCTGCCGCGCGTCTGCCCACGCCTTCTGCAACCGTTCCTCCGCCGCGCGCCGGTTGGGCAGGCCGGTGAGCAGGTCGGTCAGCGCCATGTGTTCGAGTTGCGCAGTTCGGGCGGAATGATCGAGTGCATGGCCGAGCCAGTCGGCGATCAGTTCCATCGTCGCCAGGTCGCCGGGGTCGGTCGCCTCGCCCGTGGGGCGGCGCAGCATGGCTAGCACCCAGCGCGGCCCACCGCCCGCCTCTACCGGCAGGCCGTAATAACTGCCCAGTCCCATGTGCGTGACGACTGGATGTTCGCAATACTTGCCATGACGTTTCAGATCGGGAATATGGACGATACGCCGGGACAGGAAGGTCTCGCGGCACAAGGCATCGTCCGCCGGCAGCGTCTGACCTTCGGGAAATACGCCGATCCGGTCGCAGACATAGCGCGCGGCATAGCCGTCGTCGAATTCGCCCAGGATCACCAGGTCCATGTCGAGCATTTCCGCCGCCATCGACAGCATGGCGCGGATACGTTGCACATCGGACAGATCGCGCTGCACTGACAGCTTCCACAGCGCGTTCAGCCGGTCGGCGGGGGTTCCGGCCAGAAGGGCATCGCTGCGGGGAGCGGGGGATGCACGCATGGTCTGCATTCGGTGAAGTCTGATTCCTTATCGGGCGGAACCGGAAAAACTTGATGCCCGCAGCCGCCGGTCAGACGACGGGAACGGTGTCGTGGAAGGACGCGCGCGCCATCAGCTTGTCCAGCAGCCCGGACAGGTTGGGGTATGCGGTGTGCCAGTCGATTTCCGGCAAACGCAGACCGATGTAGGCGAGCGTGCAGCCGCAGGCGATGTCGGCAAGCGTCATGCCGTTGCCGAAATACCAGGGTTTGTCGCCCAGCGCCCCAGCCATGGCTTCGAGACCGCGCAGCACGGTTTTTTCCTGCAGGGCAAGCCAGTCGGTGCTCTGCCTGTCGGCCGGCCGTTTCCTTTCGAGGTAGGCGGCGACGACGGCATCGGTGACGCCGTCGGCCAGCGCTTCGACACCGCGCACCACCATGCGGCTTTTCGGCTCGCCGGGAATGAGATGCGCCACCGGCGAGAGGGCGTCGAGATACTCGACGATGACGCGCGAGTCGAATACGGAGACGCCATCTTCCAGCACCAGAACGGGCACCTTGCCGAGCGGGTTGCCCTCGGGCACCCGGCTGTCGGGGAGCCAGGGATTTTCAATCTGGAGCTGGAAGGGGAGCTTTTTTTCCAGGAGCACGATGCGGGCCTTGCGGCCGTAGGGGCTGGTGAGCGAGGTGATAAGTTTCATGCGGGCTTCGGGGCGTTATCGTTCGTGGGCGGCGTTATCGTTCGTGGGCGGCATTATCGCTTGCCACCAGCAGGTCTCCAAGCCGCTCGCGCAGGGCGGGCAGGAGTTCAGCCTCGAACAGCGGATTGCGCTTGAACCAGCCGAGATTGCGCGGGCTGGGATGCGGCAGCGGCACGATGTCCGGCGCGTAATCGCGCCAGGCGGCGACGGTGTCGGCGAGCGTGCGGCCGCGCGAGTTTCCGAGGTAATACGCCTGAGCATAGGCACCGATCAGGAGGATGAGCTCGATGTGCGGCATGGCGGCACGCAGGGGCGGATGCCACAGCGGCGCGCATTCGGGACGCGGCGGCAGGTCGCTGCCCTTGACGCTGCCGGGGTAACACAGGCCGGTAGGCAGGAGGGCGATGCGGCGCTCGTCGTAGAACATTTCGCGGGTCACGCCGAGCCATTGCCGCAGCCGGTCGCCGGACGCATCGTTCCAGGGAATGCCGCTTGCATGGACGCGCCGTCCGGGCGCCTGGCCGACGATCAGAAGGCGCGCACTCGCTGAGACCCGGAACACCGGCCGCGGCGGGTGCGGCAGCAGCGGGGCGCAGACCGTGCAAGCGCGCGCCCGCGTCGCCAGCGCGTCGAGTGGCTCAGCCGTGTTCGGCGATGTAATGTTTGATCGCTTCGACATCAGCGTCCATCGCGCGCCTGTGCTGCGGCCGCGCTTCGAGGTCGGCGAGTTCGGCCGGCCGTGCCGGTGCGATACCCAGCGCCTCGCGGATGGCGTCCTCGAATTTGGCGGGCTGTGCGGTTTCCATGCAGACCAGCGGCACGCCCGGTTCGCGGTGTTCGAGTCCGACCTTCAGGCCGTCGGCCGTGTGCGGGTCGATCATGGTGCCGTAGACCTCGTACACGGTGCGGATGGTGTCGATGCGGCTGGCGTGGTGGCTCGATCCCGAGACCATGCCGAAATCCGCCACCCTGCCGAAGGTGCCGTCGGCCTTGAGGTCGAAACTGCCGCCCGCTTCGACCGCAGCCCACAGGTCGCGGATTCTTGCGGCATCGCGGCCGGTGAGATCGAACACGAAGCGCTCGAAGTTGGACGCCTTGGAAATGTCCATGCTCGGGCTGGAGGTGTGTTTCGTTTCCGGACGCGGACGATAGACGCCGGTGCGGAAAAATTCGTCGAGCACGTCGTTCTCGTTGGTGGCGACGATGAGTTTCCTGATCGGCAGGCCCATCTGCCGCGCGATGTGGCCGGCGCAGACGTTGCCGAAATTGCCGGAGGGCACGGAAAACGAAACTTCCTGGTCGTTACTGTGGGTGGCGGCGAAATACGCCTTGAAGTAGTACACGCTCTGCGCCGCGACGCGTGCCCAGTTGATCGAGTTGACCGCGCCAATGCTGTGGCGGGTCTTGAAGTCGAGGTCGTTGGAGACGGCCTTGACGATGTCCTGGCACTGGTCGAACACGCCGCGAATGACGAGGTTGTGGATGTTGGCGTCGGCGAGCGCGTACATCTGCGCCTGCTGAAAGCGCGTCATGCCATGCTCGGGCGAAAGCATGAAAACCTTGATGCCGCGCTTGCCGCGCATCGCATACTCGGCGGCCGAGCCGGTGTCGCCGGAGGTCGCGCCGAGGATGTTGAGGCTGCCGCCGGTTCTGTCCAGGGCGTACTCGAACAGATTGCCGAGCAATTGCATCGCCATGTCCTTGAATGCCAGCGTCGGACCGTTCGAGAGCGCGAGCAGGTGCAAGCCGGGTTCCAGGGTTTTCAGCGGTGTGATGTCTTCTGCGTTTTCCTGGTCGGTGACATAACGATACACCTCGGCGGTGTAGGTTCTGTCGACGATGTGTGCAAGTTTGTCGGCGGGAATGTCGTCGATCAGCCGCGACAGCACCGCGAACGCGAGTTCGCGGTAATTCATGCCGCGCATCGCTTCGAGTTCGGCGGCCGAAAAGCGGGGGTAGCGCTCGGGCACGTAAAGACCGCCATCGCTGGCGAGACCGCCGAGCAGAATGTCGGAAAAACGGAGTGTGGGGGCAATGCCTCGGGTGGACTGGTATTTCATGGTTTTTCCGGAAAAAGCGGGGCCACTTTCAGGCGACCTGGTTGCGGCCGCGGTGCTTGGCCAGATACAGGCGCCGGTCGCATTCCTGGATCAGGCTGCCGACGAGTTCGCCATCGATGAAAGTGGTATGGCCGCCGTCGATTTCGAGCAGGCCGAAACTGGCGCGCATCTCCGGGGTTTCCGAATCCGCCGCACCGGCCTCGACCGCCACGCGCAGCTTTTCCGCCACCTCCAGACCCTGGGCATACGCCGTCGCCGGCAACAGCAGCAGGAATTCATCGCCGCCGAAACGGAAAATCAGGTCGGACTGACGCAGGTGCTGCCGCAGTGCACCGGCAAACCGCGCAATGGCACGGTCGCCAACCGTGTGCCCGTGACGGTCATTGATCTCCTTGAAATGGTCGAGGTCGCACATCAAGAGGCAGAACGGCGTCTCGGTGGCGCGGGAAATCTCCAGCTGGTTGAGCATCACCCGCTCCAGCGAGCGGCGGGTCAACGCACCCGTCAAAGGATCCTTGTTGTAGTGGATCATGATGACCATGCTGTTGAGCAGGGAGATTTCGTTGCCCATGTCGAGCGAGTAGTTCTCGGCTTTTTTCAGCAGGGCGTACAGCGGCCGGCTGTCGTCAGACTGACCGATGAAGCGCCCGATCTCCGGCACCAGGCCGTGCATGGCCGCATGCAGTTCGACCAGATGGGTGTAGTGGCTCCTGTCGCGCACCAGACGCGCCCCCTCGCCATGCAGCCATTTGCCGAATTCGCAGCATTCGTGGTGCGCCTCGGGCATGGCATGCCGGTCGCGCGCGGCGACCGCCGCCGTCAGTTGCCGCATCCAGTCGAGGTGCTTCTCGAAATGCAGCAGCAGGTTTTTCTCGGCCAGCGCGGCGATGTGCCGCAGACGCACGCCATTCCGGTGTTCGAGTTCGAGCAGATAGCCAGACAGGTAAACCCTGGCGAGCGCGCCTTCGATACCGTCGAAAAACGCGATGAAAGCCCCGATGGCATCGAGGTCGCGTGCCTGCATCGCCTGCCGGATGAGGCGGTCGCGCAGATGCGCCAGCCTGTGTGACACGATCACGAATGAAACCTTGCGTGCATGCAGCCGGGTCATCAGTTCGACGCAGCCCTCGCAGTCGTGCTGGTGCAGCAGGCGATGCAAGCCGGAAACGAGTTCCTCGTGATCGAAGCCGGATGCCGAGGGATGCCCCCCGGATTCCTCGACCGGCGAAGGCGAGTCGCCGCTGCTGCGGATCTGCAGGAAATACCGCAGCATGTTCCCGCGGACCGGCTCCGGCACTGCGGCCGCCAACTCGACGCTGGACAGGGGGCTCATTTCGCCGCCAGCTCTTCCAGCCGTATGCGCATGACCTTGCCGGAAACGGTATCGAGCGCCTCGATTCGGGCGATCGCAGCGTCGACGTTCTTCTCCAGCGTGACGTGCGTGAGCAGGATGATGTTCACCTTTTCTTCACCCTCTGCCGGTTCCTTCTGCACCATGGCGTCGATGGAGATGTCGCGCTCGGCGAGGATGCGGGTGATGTCGGCGAGCACGCCCGGACGGTCGAACGCGGAGAGCCGCAGGTAGTAGGCGGTGCGCACTTCGTCCATAGGCAGGATGGGCGTATCGGCAAGCCGGTCCGGCTGGAACGCGAGATGCGGCACGCGGTGGTGCGGGTCGGCAGTGTGCAGGCGCGTGACATCAACCAGGTCGGCGACCACCGCCGAGGCGGTGGGTTCGCTGCCCGCGCCCGCGCCGTAGTAGAGCGTCGGGCCGACGGCGTCGCCTTTCACCAGCACGGCGTTCATCGCACCATCGACATTGGCGATCAGACGACGTTCGGGGATCAACGTCGGGTGCACACGCAGCTCGATGCCGGCTTCGGCACGGCGTGCGATACCCAGCAGTTTGATGCGATAGCCCAGTTCCTCGGCATATTTCACATCCTCGCGCGTGAGCTGCGAAATGCCTTCGGTGTAGGCGCGTTCGAACTGCATGGGAATGCCGAAGGCGATCGCCGACAGGATGGTGAGCTTGTGCGCGGCGTCGATGCCTTCGATGTCGAAGGTCGGGTCGGCTTCGGCGTAACCCAGCGCCTGCGCCTCTTTCAGCACGTCGGCAAAGGCCGCGCCGCGGTCGCGCATTTCGGAAAGGATGAAGTTGGTGGTGCCGTTGATGATGCCGGCAATCCATTCGATACGGTTGGCGGTGAGGCCTTCGCGCAGCGCCTTGATGATGGGGATGCCGCCGGCCACCGCCGCCTCGAAGGCGACGATCACGCCTTTCGCCTGCGCGGCGGTGAAGATTTCGTTGCC
>CAZOVQ010000052.1:0-10639 GCA_964583195.1 uncultured Thiobacillus sp. | reverse complement strand
CGCGCCGCCTCTCATTCATGGCACGCAAAATGGCTAATGGATAATCTGGGATGAACATGCTTGTCGCCGTCTATCCCGGTACCTTCGACCCGATCACGCGTGGCCACGAGGATCTGATCCGGCGGGCGGTGCGCCTGTTCGACCGGGTGATCGTCGCGGTCGCGGCTTCGCGCAACAAACATCCTTTCTTTTCCATGGATGAACGCGTGGCGATGGCGCGGGAAGTGCTGGCCGACATTCCGAAAGCACGAGTGGAAGGGTTTTCCGGTCTCCTGATCGATTTCGTCGCCGAACAAGGGGGCGTCGCCGTGCTGCGCGGCCTGCGTGCCGCCTCCGATTTCGAATACGAATTCCAGCTCGCGGGCATGAACCGCAACCTCAGGCCGGATATCGAAACCCTGTTCCTCACGCCCTCGGATCAGTACATGTTCATCTCCGCCAGCATGATCCGCGAGATCGCAGAGCTTGGCGGCGACGTGTCGCCTTTCGTTCACCCGTTGGTGGCGGCACGTTTAAGTGAGAAAATCAGCAAAAACTGATACGAGTCTGGAGCCCAGCCATGTCCATGATGATTACGGACGAATGCATCAACTGCGACGTCTGCCTGCCCGAATGCCCCAACGACGCCATTTCCCAGGGCGACGACATCTACATCATCGACCCCAACAAGTGCACCGAATGCGTGGGGCACTTCGACACGCCGCAGTGCGTGGAGGTGTGTCCGGTCGATTGCATTCCGCTGAATCCCGACTACCCGGAAACGAAAGACCAGTTGCAGGAGAAATTCCTGCGCCTGACCGCGGGCAAATAGACGCGCTTCGGTTCAGGCGCTTTTCGCTAGCCGCACCGCATCGGGGGGCGTGCTCAGAGCGTCGGCGATGCGCGCGTTGATGCGCGCGAGCTGGTCGATCTGGTCGCCGACCACGCCCATGGCCGCATCGAGTTCGGCTATGCGTTCATCCAGCGTCTCGGTTGCCGCGTGGATGCGGCTGACGTTGTCCAGGCGGCGCTTCAACTGAAGGCTGTGCTCGCGTACCTGGGTTTCCATCGGCGCGATCAGCGCTTTCAGCCAGGACTCCGTTTCGCTGTTGGCGAACTCGAACACCTGCGTCACCTTGCTGGCGAGCGTTTCGAAGAAACGCCGAGTCAGCTGGTGCTGGCCCAGGGTCAGCATGCTGACAAACGACTGGAAGCGTGCCGCGGAAATGTCTTCCAGCCGGCCGATTTCCTTGCGGTAGCGGGCGAGGCTGTGTTCGGGCGGATTGACCATGGCGAGCCCGTATTCGTCACTGAATTTCCGGTACATCGCCAGCATCATGGCGCGTATTTCCTGGATGGCCGCCGCCGAGGCATCAAGATCGCCGTTCAATTGGCCGAAGAAATGCACCATCGATTCGCGCAGCCCGGCGCTAAAGCGGCTTTTTTCCATAGCGGCGCGCGTTCGCCCGATTTCCCGACGCAGGCTTTCCAAGCCGAGCCGCGCGCGCAGCCTTTCGACCTGCGCGGCAAAAACGCCGCGCAGGGCGTTGAACTGCCGCAGACCGCGTTCGAACTGTTCCTTGTCCTCGTTCGCTTTTGCCATCATGTGCTGGATGACGTCGCGGTTCTTGCCGCGCAGGTGTTCCAGCTCGTCGATCTGATCCTGGATCGTCGCCAGCCGGGCTTCGAGCAGATCGGTCGTTTCGACCACCAGATCTTCCACCACCGCACGGGTCGATTCTCCGACCAGTGCCTGCTTGCAGGGGATCAGTTCACGGGAGATCGCCGTTTCGAGCGCGGGCAGGCGACTTTTCGCCAGCAGAGCATCGTCGTGTCGCACTTTCGCCACCAGCGCCTTGTGCGCGGAAACCGGGTAAACCCGCTCCGCGGGCAGGTCGAGGAGTGCTGCGCTTGCGGCCGCCTGTCTGGCGATTTCGGCATCGACCTCGGCGTCGCATTTGAGCTCGTCCCACAGGCCGTCGATCTTGTTGAGAACGGCCAGGCGCGCGCGGCTGGTGCCGTGCATGGGGGCGATGTGGCGGCGCCAGATTTCGATATCGGAACGGGTCACGCCGGTATCGGCGGCGAGCAGGAACAATACCGCGTGCGCGGCGGGCAGCATGGAGAGCGTCAGCTCGGGCTCGGTGCCTATGGCATTGAGACCGGGGGTGTCGAGAATGACCAGCCCCTGCTTCAACAGGGGGTGGGGAAAATTGATCAGTGCGTGGCGCCAGCGGGGAATAGCGATGTTGCCGTCCCGCGCCAGCACGCGGGCGGTTTCCCCGTCCTCGGGGTCGATCAGGCCATAGTCCTCGGCGGTAACGGCGTCGACCGGCCGGGTGTCGGTCAGGCGCATCAGAGTGGCGCTCATCTCGTCGGCGGAGTCGAGGTTGAGCGGAAATTCGCTCCAGGCATCGGCATCACGTTTGAAGTCGGCGATGCTGCCCTCGCGGGTCTTGGTCTCGATCGGCAGAAGACGCAGCGAGGGCCGGCGCCGCGGATCGTAATACAGCTCGGTCGGGCACATGGTCGTGCGTCCGGCCGAGGACGGCAGGACCCGCTGGCGGTAGTCGGAAAAGAAGATTGCGTTGATGAGTTCGGATTTGCCGCGCGAAAACTCCGCAACGAAGGCCACGTTCAGGGTGTCTTCCTGAAGCCTGCCGAGAAGCTGCTCCAGCCGCAGGCGGGATACGCCGTGGTCGAGCCCCTGGTCAGCAAGCCATGTGCGCAGGGTTTCCACGCGCACGAAGAGCGCATCTCGCCAGGCGCTGTAATGCTCGAATTCGTCGACCAGCGTGGTGGGGTTCATGGGCCGTTCCGCGGATAAGGCACGGATATTCAACGACATATTATCGGCAATCTTGATGAAAGGCGACTGCGCCGGGAACGACTGCGGCTCATTTCTGGCAGGTCGGGCAGTAGAACGTCGCCCGTGCGCCCTGCACGATGCGCCGGATCGGCGTGCCGCAGGTCTTGCAGGGCAGTCCCGCGCGATCATATACCCGCGTCTGGAGCTGGAAATAACCTAGTTCGCCGTTGCTGGCGACATAGTCGCGCAAGGAACTGCCGCCGGCGGCGATCGCGGCGACGAGCACTTCCCGGATTGCCGTCACCAGACGTTCGCACGCCGGCCGCGACAGCCGGCGCGCGGCGGTGCCTGGACGGATGCCGGCGCGGAACAGGGATTCCGAGGCGTAGATGTTGCCGACCCCGACCACGACTTCGGTGTTCATGATGACCTGCTTGATGGCGCTGCCGCGGCGCCGGCAGTGCGCATGCAGATGGGCGGCATCGAATGCGGCGGACAGCGGTTCGGGGCCCAGATGCGCCAGCAGCGGGTGACGCGCCGGGTCGTCGCTCCACAGGACGGCGCCGAAACGGCGCGGATCGCGCAGGCGCAGTACGCTGCCGTCGTCGAACCGCCAGTCCACGTGGTCGTGCACGCCCGGCGGCTCGTCCGGCGCGGCGAGCCGCAGGCTGCCGGACATGCCCAGATGCACGATCTGGGTGCGGCCGGCGAAATCGAACAGCAGGTATTTTCCGCGCCGCGTGATGCCGGTGAGGGTGCGCCCCGCAAGCCGGGCCGGCAGATCGGCCGGCACCGGCCAGCGCAGACGGGGATTGCGCACCGTCATCCGCAGCAGCGAGCGGCCGACGAGCGTGGGGGTCAGTCCGCGACAGGTGGTTTCGACTTCGGGCAGTTCCGGCATGGCGCAGATTTTATCGCGCCGGCGAACCTTGCTTGCAGCGCGCCCTCGAAAGCTTAGAATTCCTCCAGACATCCGAGGCTCCCCATGAAAACTTTTCAGCTACTTCCCCTGTGCGCGGCGCTGCTGCTGGTCGGCGCATGCACTCAGCCCGGCGTTCGCGCCTCGACCCCGGTAGCGACCGAGACTGGGACGAGCGCCACGGAACCCGTCAATGCGCCAGCCGAAGGCGCCATCGAGGCCAAAGCCGACGCGGATGGGGAAGGCGAATTCCCGAAGCAGCCCCTGACGCCCGAACTCCTGTTCCGGTTTCTGGTTGCCGAAGTCGCCGGACAGCGCGGCGAGATTGGCATCGCCCAATCGACCTACCTCGACCTGGCTCGGCAAACGCGCGATCCGCGCGTGGCGCGCCGCGCCGCCGAAATCTCGATGTATGCACGCAACCAGGCAGGCGCGCTGGAAGCCACGCGCCTGTGGGCGGAAGCCCAGCCGGATTCGGAGCGGGCGCGGCAGGCGCTGGCGGCGCTTCTGCTCAACGACAACCGGCTCGACGAAGCCGAGCCCATGTTGCGTGAACTGCTCCGGCACGACAGCAGCAATGCCTTCCTGCATCTTGCCGCCCTCATGGGCAAGACGCGTGACCCCCAGGCGGCACTGGAACTGGTCGAACGGCTGGCCGCGGAATACCCCTCGCTGCCCGAGGCGCGTTTTGCCGTGGCGCAGGCTGCCGCCAATGCCGGCCGGCTCGACGCCGCCCTTGCCGCGGCGAAGGAAGCCGCTGCCCTGCGTCCCGGATGGGAGCCCGCCGCGCTCCTGCAGGCGCAAATCCTGGCAAAAAGCTCGCGTGCCGACGCGCTGGCCTTCATGCGCGATTTTCTGGCCCGTCACAACGGTGCGCGCGAGGTGCGTCTTGCCTATGCGCGCACCCTGGTCAACGCCAACCAGTTTCCCGAAGCGCATGCCGAATTCACGCGGCTGACGCGCGATTTTCCGCGCAACGCCGAAGTCAGTTTCGCCGCCGCCCTGCTGTCGCTGCAGATGGGCGATGTCGCGGCGGCGCGCGATCTGCTGATGCAGACGCTGGAATACGGCCCGCGCGATCCCAACCCCATACACTATTACCTTGGCCAGGTCGCGGAGCAGATGAAGCAGACGGACGAGGCCGAAGCGCAGTATGCGAAGGTTGAACAGGGGACGTATCTGGTTTCGGCGCGGATACGGCAGGCGGCGATCCTCGCGCGCGCCGGGCGCGCCGAGGCGGCGCGCGCGCTGCTCGCGACGACGGAGGGTGAAGACGCCGCGCAGAACATCCGCCTCGTTCAGGCGCAGGCGGAACTGTTGCGTAACGACAGGCAGCATCAGGCGGCCTTCGACACCCTGAGCGCCGGGCTCGAGCGTTTCCCCGATGCGGCCGACCTGTTGTACGACCGGGCGATGGTGGCGGAAAAACTGGATCGGCTCGACGTGCTGGAAGCGGATTTGCGTCGGGTGATTGCGCTCCGTCCCGATGACGCGCAGTCCTATAACGCCCTCGGCTATACGCTGGCCGACCGTACCGACCGCCTCGCCGAGGCGGTGGTCCTGCTCGACCGCGCGCTTGCCCTGTCGCCGGATGATCCCTACATCCTCGACAGCGTCGGCTGGGCGCAATTCCGTTTGGGCAATCTTGCGCGCGCGCAGGAATATCTTGAACGCGCGTTCAAGGCGCGGCCGGATCCCGAAATCGCCGCCCACCTGGGTGAAGTGTTGTGGGCACAGGGGCGGCGTGACGAGGCAGGCAGCCTCTGGCAATCCAGCCTGCAAACGTATCCGCAAAACGAGGTGCTGCTGGAAACCCTGCGCCGGCTCAAACCCTGATGCGCGCCTTCCGGGCCGCATGGTTGCCGGCCGTGCTACTGGCGGCGTGTGCGGGCGTGCCGGCGCCAGTCGGCGCGCCCGGCCCGGTGTCCGCCTGGACGCTCGCCGGACGCATCGGCATCCAGACCGAGACGCAAAGCCTGTCCGGCAATTTTCGCTGGCGGCATCGCCCGGATACCGACGACCTGTTGCTGACATCCCCGCTCGGGCAGGGGGTCGCCCGCATCGAACGCGGCGCCGCCGGCGTCATGCTCGAAGTGCCCGGAGAAGCAAAACGAAGCGCCTCCGACGCCGAAACGCTCACCCGCGACACGCTGGGTTACGCTCTGCCGGTCGCCGGTCTCGTCTGGTGGGTGCAGGCCCTGCCCGATCCCGGACGGCGATTCGAGGCCGACCACGATGCCGTCGGCCGACTGGTGCGTCTGCGGCAGGACGGCTGGACCGTCGACTACCTGCAATACGCGGGCAACCGTCCGCGCAAGCTCGTGCTCACCCGCGAAGGCCTGGAAATACGCCTTGTCGCCGATACGTGGCAAAGCGAATGAGCCACGTCTTTCCGGCGCCTGCCAAACTCAATCTGTTTCTGCACGTCGTCGGGCGGCGCGCGGACGGCTACCATCTTCTGCAAAGCATTTTTCGCTTGATCGATCGCGCCGATTTCGTGCATCTCGAACCGCGCGCGGACGGCGCGATCGTGCGCACGGGCGACTTGCCGGGGGTGCCGGAGGAACACGATCTGACGGTGCGGGCGGCGCGCCTGCTGCAAGCGCATGCGGCGGAAGGCTCGGGTGTCGGCATCCGGCTCGAAAAGAACCTGCCGATGGGCGGCGGGCTGGGGGGGGGCAGTTCGGACGCGGCGACCGTATTACTTGCCCTGAATCGGCTGTGGAACGTGAATCTGCCGCGTGCGGCGTTGCAGGCGCTGGCGCTGCGGCTGGGCGCCGATGTGCCGGTGTTCGTGTTCGGCCGCACGGCCTTTGCCGGAGGGATCGGCGAATTGCTCGACCCGGTGGAGGCGCCGCCGGCATGGTATGTGGTATTGACGCCGCCGGTCGAGGTGCCGACCGCCGCGATTTTTGCCGCGCCGGAATTGACACGCGACACGGCGCCCCTCAGAATAGCGCCCTTTTCCGCAGGCATGGGTCGGAACGACCTCGAGCCGGTGGTCGTCGGTCGCTACCCCGAAGTGGCCCGCCATCTCGAATGGCTGGCGCGATTCGGCGCGGCGCGCATGACCGGTTCCGGCGCCTGCGTGTTCGCATCGTTCGATACGGAAGACGCGGCGCGAGACGTGCTCCGTCGCCTGCCCGATTCGATGCGGGGGTTTGTGGCGCGGGGTCTGGACAGGCATCCCCTGTACGATTTCTGCGCCGGGTAGTGCCCGTTGGGGAGTCGCCAAGTGGTAAGGCATCGGATTTTGATTCCGACATTCGTAGGTTCGATCCCTACCTCCCCAGCCAGAATAGAGCAGACAGCCGCCACGAGGGCGGCTGTTTTTGTTGTTGTATCGCCCGATTGCCGGAGACTCGCGTGTCCATTGACAACCTGATGGTGTTTGCCGGAAGTGCCAACCAGCGCCTCGCGAGCGACGTGGTGCGCCATCTGAACATCCATCTCGGGCGCGCCACCGTGTCGCGCTTTTCCGATGGCGAGGTCATGGTCGAGATTCTGGAGAACGTGCGCGGCAAGGACGTGTTCGTGTTGCAGTCGACCTGTCAGCCGACCAACGACACGCTGATGGAAGTGATGGTGATGGTCGATGCGCTGAAGCGGGCCTCGGCCGCCCGCATCACCGCGGCGATCCCGTATTACGGCTACGCGCGCCAGGATCGGCGCACCCGCTCGGCGCGGGTGGCGATCACCGCCAAGGTGGTGGCGAACATGCTTCAGGGGGCGGGGGTGGACCGGCTGTTGACGATGGACCTGCACTCGGACCAGATCCAGGGCTTCTTCGACATCCCGGTCGACAACATCTACTCCAGCCCGATCCTGCTGGGCGACATCTGGAAGCGCAACCATCCGAACCTGATGGTGGTGTCGCCGGACGTCGGCGGTGTGGTGCGGGCGCGGGCCATCGCCAAGCGTCTGGAGTGCGATCTGGCGATCATCGACAAACGGCGCCCCAAGCCCAACGTGGCGAAGGTGATGCACATCATCGGCGACGTGAAGGATCGCACCTGCATCATCATGGACGACATGGTCGATACCGCGAACACCCTGTGCGAGGCCGCTGCCGCGTTGAAGGAACACGGCGCGAGAAAGGTCATGGCGTATTGCACGCACGGCGTGCTCTCGGGCGCGGCGGCGGAGCGCATCGCCGGGTCGGCGATGGACGAACTGGTGGTGACGGACACGATCCCGCTGCGTGAGGATGCGCGTGCCTGTCCGAAAATCCGCCAGCTCTCGGTCGCCGAACTGCTGGCGGAAACGATCCGCCGCATCAGCAACGAAGATTCGGTCAGCTCGCTGTTCATCGAATAGCGGGCAGACAGGATGCCCCTGGTCGCGGGGGCTTTTTTAGGTCAATTCTGGAGAAATTTCATGGAAATCGAAGTCATTGCTTACAAGCGCGATGCGCAAGGGTCGAGTGCGAGCCGCCGCCTGCGCCGCGCCGGCAAGGTACCGGGCATCGTTTATGGCGGCACCGCCGCCCCGATGCAGATCGAGCTGGATCACAATGCGCTCTACCATGCCCTGCGCAAGGAGGCGTTTCACGCTTCCGTGCTGACACTGACCGTAGACGGCAGCAAGGAATCGGTCCTGTTGCGCGACACCCAGTGGCATCCCTACAAGCAGCAGGTGCTGCACGTGGACTTCCAGCGTGTCGACAAGGATCACAAGATCCATGTCAAGGTGCCGCTGCACTTCCTCAACGCCGACGTGGCACCAGGCGTCAAGACCGGCGGCGGCAAGGCGCACCACATCGTGACCGAACTCGACGTGCAGTGCTTCCCCGGCAGCCTGCCCGAATTCATCGCGGTGGACATGGGCAAGCTGGAAGTGGGGCATTCCATCCACGCCAACGACCTGGTGCTGCCCGCCGGCGTCGAACTGGTGGCGCACCTCAAGACCGAAAACCCGGCGGTCGCGTCGATCAACGCGCCCAAGGGCGGTACCACCGAAGAGACGCCCGCCGCACCTCCCGCGGCGTAATGCGGATGCGCGTCTGTCGGGAAAGCATCCCGGCGGACGTGCATTGCGTCCGGCATGTCTGCGCCCTCGCCCCGCCTCATTGTCGGCCTCGGTAATCCGGGGCGCGACTACGAAGAAACCCGGCATAACGCCGGGTTTTGGTTTTGCGCACGTCTCGCGCAGGATTGGCGCGCGAATCTGGCGCACGAATCCCGCTTCCATGGGGTCGTCGGCCGTCAGGGTGCGGTCTGGATGCTGCTGCCGCAGACCTTCATGAACCGCTCCGGGCAGGCGGTGGGTGCGCTGGCGCGCTTTCATCGCATCGAGCCCGCCGAAATCCTGGTCGTGCATGACGAACTCGACATTCCGCCCGGCCAGTTGCGGCTCAAGTTTGGCGGCGGCATGGGCGGACACAACGGCCTCAAGGACATCTCGGCGCATCTTGGCAGCCAGGATTACTGGCGGCTGCGGATCGGCATCGGTCACCCCGGAGATCGCAACGAAGTGGTCAACTACGTACTGAAACCGCCACGCCGCGAAGAACAGGCAGAAATAGACGCCGCCATCGAACGTGCGCGGCTGCTCTGGCCGCTGATTGAGAAGGGCGAATGGAACGCCGCGATCCAGCGTGCCAACAGCAGACCTGCACCCACCCCCACCCCTCAGCCCACACGGGAACGAACATGAGCCTCAAATGCGGTATCGTCGGTCTGCCCAACGTCGGCAAGTCCACGCTTTTCAACGCGCTGACCCGCGCCGGCATCGAAGCCGCCAACTACCCCTTCTGCACCATCGAGCCCAACGTCGGCGTCGTCGAGGTGCCCGATGCGCGCCTGACGGCGCTTTCGGAAATCGTCAAGCCGCAGAAGGTGCAGCCTGCCATCGTCGAATTCGTCGACATCGCCGGGCTGGTCGCCGGCGCCTCCAAGGGCGAAGGCCTAGGCAACCAGTTCCTCGCCAACATCCGCGAAACCGACGCCATCGTTCACGTCGTGCGCTGCTTTGCCGACGACAACGTGGTGCACGTCTCGGGCAGCGTCGATCCCATCCGCGACATCGAAATCATCGATACCGAACTCGCGCTCGCCGACCTTGGCACCGTCGAAAAAGCCGCCGCCAAGTACCGCAAGCTCGCGCAGTCCGGCGACAAGGACGCCAAGACGCTGGTTGCCGTGCTCGACCGCTGTCTCGCACAATTGAACGAAGCCAGACCCGTGCGCGCGCTCGACCTCAGCAAAGAGGAGCGCGCGATCATCAAGCCTTACTGCCTCATCACCGCCAAGCCGGTGCTGTACGCTGCCAACGTGGCCGAATCCGGCTTCGAGAACAACCCGCATCTCGACGCCGTGCGCGCCCATGCAAAAAATGAAGGCGCGGAAGTCGTCGCGCTGTGCGCGTCCATCGAAGTCGAAATCGCTGATCTGGACGACGCCGACAAAAAAGACTTTCTCGCATCCATGGGTCTCGACGAGCCCGGCCTCGACCGCCTGATCCGCGCGGGCTACAAATTGCTGGGTCTGCAAACCTACTTTACCGCCGGGGTAAAGGAGGTGCGGGCGTGGACCATCCACGTCGGCGACACCGCGCCACAGGCCGCAGGGGTCATCCACACCGATTTCGAGCGTGGCTTCATTCGCGCGCAAACCATCGCCTTTGACGATTTCATCGCCTGCAAGGGCGAGCAGGGTGCCCGCGAAGCCGGCAAGATGCGTGCCGAAGGCAAGGAATACGTCGTTCGCGATGGCGATATCCTGAATTTCCTGTTCAACGTGTGAGGAGCGCGCTGATTCGTTTGCCGCCCCGGGCGAGCCGTGCCATGACGCAAGCCTCGTGGCTTTGCGGCAGCGAAACGATCGGTTTTGCCAAGACGGCGTTTGACAGCGTTTCCAGAAGCCCCCTATAATCACGGGCTTCGTTTGGGTGGGGTTCCCGAGCGGTCAAAGGGATCAGACTGTAAATCTGAC
>CAZOVQ010000051.1:2993-10774 GCA_964583195.1 uncultured Thiobacillus sp. | reverse complement strand
GTAATATCCGGGAACAGGATCGGCTGGTCGTGCTTCAGCAAGGCCATGAAGGCATGCGCCAGAACTTCGTCGGAGCCGTTGCCGACGAAAACCCGATCAGGCGTCACACCATGACAGGCGGCAATACCGGCGCGCAGGCGATCGGAATTGGGGTCGGGATACAGGCGCAGGCTGTCGGTGGCCTCGGCGCGCACGGCCTCCAGCACCTTCGGGCTCGGCCCGTAAGGGTTTTCGTTGGTGTTGAGTTTGACCAGCCTGTCCAGCTTCGGCTGCTCACCCGGCACGTAGGGCGTGAGCCCGTGCGCCACGGCGCTCCAGTATCGGCTCATGGGCGGGCGCGCCTCACCGATGCACGAGGCGGTATTCGGCAGAACGGGCGTGCGCCTGCAGGCCCTCGCCATACGCCAGGGTCGCAGCGATGCGTCCCAGCGTCTGCGCGCCGGCTTCGGAAACATGAATCAGGCTGCTGCGCTTCTGGAAGTCATACACGCCCAGCGGCGACGAGAAACGGGCGGTACGCGAGGTCGGCAGCACGTGGTTCGGCCCGGCGCAATAGTCGCCCAGCGCCTCACATGTGTGCTTGCCCATGAAGATCGCGCCAGCGTGGCGCAGCCTCGGCAGCAGCACCTCGGGGGCGGCAACCGAAACCTCCAGATGTTCCGGGGCGATGATGTTGCTGATCGCCGCCGCGTCGTCGAGATCGCGTGTCTTGATCAGCGCACCGCGATGGGTCAGCGAGGTGCGGATCGTTTCGCTGCGCGGCATTTCATCGATCAATCTGCCAATCGCCGCAGCCACCGCATCAAGGTAGGCCGTGTCGGGCGACAGCAAAATGGACTGTGCCAGCTCGTCGTGCTCGGCCTGCGAGAACAGATCCATCGCCACCCATTCCGCAGGTGTCGTGCCGTCCGCGATGACGAGGATTTCCGACGGGCCGGCGATCATGTCGATGCCGACGGTGCCGAACACGCGCCGCTTGGCGGCCGCGACGTAGGCATTGCCGGGGCCGACGATCTTGTCGACCTGCGGCACGCTGCCGGTGCCGTAAGCCAGCGCCGCCACCGCTTGCGCGCCGCCGATGGCGAACACGCGGTCGATGCCGGCGATCGCCGCTGCCGCCAGCACCAGCGGGTTCTTCTCGCCGCCCGGCGTCGGCACCACCATGACGAGCTCGCCCACGCCCGCGACCCGGGCCGGGATCGCGTTCATCAGCACCGACGAGGGATAGGCCGCCTTGCCGCCCGGCACGTAGAGGCCGACGCGATCGAGCGGGGTGATTTGCTGACCCAGCACGGTACCGTCGTCTTCAGTGTAGGTCCAGGAAGTCTGCAACTGTTTTTCGTGATAGCGGCGCACCCGCGCGGCGGCGGCTTCGAGCGCCGCGCGGGTGTCGTCGGGCAGCGCGTCGTACGCGGCCCGCAGTTCGTCCTGGCCGATTTCGAGTGCACCGAGCGAGGCCGCGGTCAGCCGGTCGAAACGTGCGGTGTATTCGAGCACCGCCGCGTCGCCACGGGCCCGCACGTCGGCCAGGATGGCGGCGACCGTCTGCTCGATGGAGGCATCGGTCACATCGTCGAACTGCAAAAGGCGGTCAAGGCGCGCCTGGAAATCGGGCTGCGCGCTGTCGAGTCGGGTAAGCGTAAGCACGGGAATCGGTTTCTGGAAATCTGCCGTGATTGTACCGCCTTTCAGGCAGGGCCCGTGTCATTGCGGCACTCCCAGATAACAGTCATACCCATTCCGAAAATTAGACAAAGTCCAGATTCCGGGGATATCATCGCGCCATGCTGCACTCCCGGGACAACATGGCAGGGCTCCTGCGCGGCCACGACATCAATCCGACCCACCAGCGGATCGAGATCGCCTACGCGCTATTTTCGCGGCAGGAACACCTGTCGGCGGACCAGGTCATGGCCATCGTCAACACCCGCCATTCGGAAACCTCCAAGGCCACGGTCTACAACACCCTGAAGCTGTTCCTGGAAAAAGGCCTGGTGCGCGAAGTCATCGTCGATCCCAGCAAGGTGTTCTACGACCCCAACACTTCGGCGCACCACCACCTGTATGAGGTCGACACCGGTCACTTGTCCGATATCGATGCAGCAAACGTGCACATTTCCGGCCTGCCCGAACTGCCGTCCGGCATGGAGACCGAAGGCATCGATCTCATCGTGCGCGTGCGTCGCGCCGCCTGACGCGCGCACCGAACCCGTCCACGTGCAACGGGTTCACACCGCGCCCACCCTGATCGACGCCCAGCTCGCGGCCGACCTGCTCGCCAGTCTTGGTATTCCCAACCGCATCTTCAACGTCAATGCCGCCGGCGCGCTCGGCGAAGTCCCCTTCATCAACGCACAGCCCGAAATCTGGGTCGAAGACGACGCACAAGCGATGCGGGCACGGGAGATACTGGTAAGCCTCGACGCCCAGCCGCCGACGGGCGACAAAACCTGTCCGCATTGCGGCGAGACCAACCCGGCGCACTTCCTGAGCTGCTGGCACTGCAACGGTGCCCTGCCCGACTGAGCGCTCACCGCTCCCCACTCACGTCTTCGGCGCGGGACTCCAGACGAGTCTGGTAGTGTCGTTCGAAAATGCGTTCCAGCTCGTCGATGGCTTCGGCGGCCGATACGCCGTGGATGAGATGGCGCGTCATCTGCGCCGAGGCCTCGTGGAAGATCTGATTGCGTTCCAGCATGGGGTAGGTCTGCATCAGGCGCTGGATCGCCTTGACGACGTTTTCCTGTGCGGGACGGGGAATCGGCAGCGGCTCGGCGGGGGGCGCCGAGGCGGTCTCAAGGTTTTCCTTGCCCGCCAGAAACTCGGCATAATCGAGCAGCGCCTGCTGCCGTCCTGCCGAAAGATTGCGGAATACCGTCAGCAGGCGCTTGCTGTCGCGCATCAGCGGCCACGTCCTTTCATCGGCCGCTTCAGCGGTATGACGTCGATGTTGCACTGCTGGAACTTGCTTTCGACGAAGCCGATGAAGGCGTCCAGCAGTTTGCTGCGGAATTTTTCCGGCGCATAGACCATCGACAGCTCGCGCGTCAGGCGAGGATTGAGCGGCACCGCGACCAGCGTACCCAGCTGGATTTCCTTGGTGACGGTGGATGCCGACATGATGGCGACCCCCAGCCCGGCTTCAACCGCGCCCTTGATCGCCTCGCGGCTGCCGAGTTCCATCTCGATGTGCAGGTCGTCGGGATTGACACCGTTGTGCTTGAAGAAATCATCGACGACTTCACGTGTACCCGAGCCATGCTCGCGCGACACGTAGGGCTGGTCGGCAATTTCGCGCGCAGTCACATTCATGCGGCCTGCCAATGCATTGCCCGGTGCGCAGACCATGACCAGCTCGTCCTCGCAACAGGCCAGCGTGGTCAGATTCGGATTGTGCGAAGGCGCTTCGATCAGGCCGACGTCGAGCGAATGTTCTGCCACTTTCGCGGCGATGGTTTCCGAATTGGCCACGGTGAGCCGTGCCTGCACCTGCGGGAACCGCTCCTTGAATTCTCCCAGGATACGCGGCAACTGGTATTCGGCGATGGTGGTCGAAGCGCCGATCATCAGCGGCCCGGTCACCAGCCCGGTCAGTTCGCCGACGCGCGCTTCCATCTCGCCGGTGAGCGCCAGGATGCGATCCGCGTAACCCTGCACCAACTCTCCCGCCGGCGTCAGTGAAATTTTGCCGTGGCTGCGCTCGAAAAGACGGGTGTTGAAATGCTCTTCCAGCTGTTTGACCTGAAAGGTCACCGCCGGCTGGGTCATGTAGAGGATGTCGGCCGCCCGGGTGAAGCTGAGCTGTTTGGCGACGGTGTAGAATACTTGCAGTCTGCGGTCGGCCATAAAATCCCGCCCCCGAATCTAAAAAGTATTTTATTCAATCACAAAGCCGATCGTTTTGAAAACACCGCGACACCAACCCATTGTTATGGCTGGCTTTTTCTGCTCCGGGAAAACGGACTCCCCTATCCTTTTCCGACGTTCCCGCCCGAGTCACGTTTGAACCGCGCCTTCTACATCATCCTTCTGGCGCAGTTCCTGTCCGCGCTCGCCGACAACGCGCTTTTGTTCGCTGCCATCGGTCTCCTGATGTTCGTCGCCGCGCCGGACTGGCATTCGCCGCTTTTGCAAACCGTCTTCGTCATCGCCTACATCGTGCTCGCACCGCTGGTCGGCCCTTTCGCCGATGCACTGCCAAAAGGACGGGTCATGTTCATCGCCAACGCGGTGAAGTTTGCCGGCTGCCTCGCCATGCTCGCCGGCATCGGGCCCTTGTGGGCCTACGCCGTGGTCGGCGTAGGCGCGGCGATGTATTCGCCCGCCAAGTACGGCATCCTCACCGAGCTGCTGCCGCCGGACAAACTCGTCGTTGCCAACAGCTGGATGGAAGGCACCACGGTCGCCGCCATCGTTCTCGGCGCCATCATCGGCGGGGCGCTCATCAACCCTGCGCTGGCGGAAAGCCTGCTCGGCCGCGTCGGCCTCGACGGCCTCCTGATCGCGCCCAAGTTCGCCATCGTCGCCATCACCGGCCTGTATTTCGCTGCCGCCTTCGTCAACCTGTGCATCCCGCGCCTGCCCATCGACCACCGCCTGCCCGACAAATCGCCTCGCACCATCCTGCACGATTTCTGGCACAGCTTCCTGCTGCTGTGGCGCGATCCGCTCGGTCAGGTGTCACTCGCCGTCACCACGCTGTTCTGGGGCGTGGGCGCGACGCTGCGCCTGCTCATCATTGCCTGGGCCGCGCTCAACCTGAAATACGGCCTCGACCAAGCCACCCAGCTTACCGCCGCCTCGGCCTTCGGCATTGCCATAGGTTCCGTGCTCGCCGGGCGCTTCGTCGAGTTGAAAGATGCCATCGGCGTACTGCCGGCCGGCATTGCTCTGGGCTTCGTGCCGATCCTGCTGATCTGGGTGGAAAATCTGCTACCCGCGGTTCTGCTGCTCACCCTGGCCGGAGTGCTGGCAGGGTACTTCGTGGTGCCGATGAACGCGCTGTTACAGCATCGCGGCCACCTGCTGATGGGCGCGGGGCACTCCATCGCACAGCAGAACTTCAACGAGAATCTCAGCATCCTGGCACTTTCGGGCGCCTACGCGCTGATGGTGCGCGCCGATTGGCACATCCACAGCATCATCTGGGTATTCGGACTTTTCATCAGCGGCACCATGACCGCCATCTGGATGAGGCACCGGCACGACACGGTGCATTGACCGCACGGACCCTCAATACGCGCCGTACAGCAGGGCGTTGAGCAGATTGTCCTGGAAAGTTGCGTCGCCGGTGAGGTCCTCGTGGCGCTCGCAGATGAAGGTGGACCAGGCAACGGCAAAATCGCCATGCGCCGAGCCGTGATCCAGGCTGTCGCGCGCGAGCAGGCTCGCCTTGGTGACGCTGCCGTCACCGGGCTCGATCATCAGCCCTGCATAATCCACACCGGGTTGCGGATGCCGTATCTGTTTCGGCAGCAGACGGATATGGCTTTGGCCGTCGACCTCTTCGAGCAGGCAGCGTGCCGCTGTCGGGAAACACGCGCTGCCGAACACGATGTAGCGGGATGGCCCGGCTGCCGCGGGGCTGCTGAGCGCGCGATGAAACCGCCGCGCCCTGACGAGCTCCGAGGTAAAGAATGCTTCAAGCCGCGCCAGGTGGCGATCCGCCTCGGCCGCATCGGGTACCGCCGCGCGCATCCGCCCGCGTACCTCCGGGTCCCACACCGACCACTTGTTGCGCCGCCAGGTTTCGGCGTCGTACAGGTCGATGTCGAGACGTCGCCCGGAAATGTCTATCATCCAGGTCCGGTCCGGGTGCGGCAACAGCTGGAACATGCCCGGCATGGTTGCGATCGTTTCCGGCCGCATGCTGGCCAGGCCCAGGGGAATGCCGGTCATCGCGCGTTGCAGGGCGGTGACCGAACCGTAGTTCGGGGTGCCGATCAGCACGGTCTGGCGCACCTTGCCGCCGCCGGCGTAGGTCACGGTCGGCGTTTCGCCGTCGAGCACGTCCTCGGCGCCGAAGCGGACGAAATAGCGTGCGACCAGTCCGCCTGCCGAATGCGCGACCAGATCGACCCTGAGCTCGGGCGCCTGGCGCAGTGCGCGCAGCCGTTCGATCAGCGCATCCAGCTCGCGCGCGGCGGCGACCATGCCCCGCCGCCAGTCCCAGGCGAAGAGCACGCAGTCGGTTCGCGCTGTCACTTCCGATGCGGGCACACAATCGTAGCCGCCCGCCTGGTCAAGCGTACCGATCAGGCGGCCGTAGAAATCCTGTCCGGCGATTTCGTGGAAGATGCCGCCGGCACGCAGGGCCGGTCGCGTCGCCGGCTCGTCGGGCAAGGGCAGCGCAAGCTCGCCAAAGTCGCCGCCGAGCAGGAATTTCTGGAACGGCCCGGGCCAGACCTCGCGCCCATCGTCGACGCGGCTCAGGCGCGAGCCCATGATGCCCGGAATCACGATGAGCGGGTACGGCTTCGGCTGGGCGGCGGCACGCGCGTACAGGCCAACGAGATCGGGCGTGCGCGGCGCACTCGCACAGCCCCCCAGGGCGAACACGAACGCCAGCGCGAGGCCGGCCATCCAGCGTGCCGGCAAGCGCCTGTCCAGGGGTTCAGACATCGGATCTGGGCTGTGCTTTCACCACGCTCATCGCCCCGGCGACGAGCGTCGACAGGTCGGCCATGTTCGACGGCACGATGAGGGTGTTGCCGGTCTTGGCGATGCCGGAAAAGGCCTCGACGTATTTTTCGGCCACTTTCAGGTTCACCGCCTGCAGGCCGCCGGGTTTCTCGATCGCCATGGCCACGCGCGCGATCGCCTCGGCGTTGGCGACGGCGATGGCCTTGATCGCCTCGGCCTCGCCCTGCGCAATGTTGATCGCCGCCTGCATCTCGCCTTCGGACTGCTGGATGGCGGCGTTGCGTTCACCCGTGGCGATGTTGATCTGCTCCTGCATCCGTCCTTCGGACGAGGCAATGAGTGCGCGTTTTTCACGTTCGGCGGTGATCTGCCGCTGCATGGCGTGGAGAATCTCCTTGGGCGGTGTCAGATCCTTGATCTCGTAGCGCAACACCTTCACGCCCCAGTTGATCGACGCCTCGTTCAACGCCATCACCACGCCGCGGTTGATTTCCTCCCGTTCCTCGAAAGTGCGGTCGAGCTCCATGCGGCCGATGAGCGAGCGCAGCGTGGTCTGTGCCAGTTGCGAGATAGCGGCGATGTAATCGCTCGAACCATACGAAGCCATCTTCGCGTCGGTGACCTGAAAGTAGAGGATGCCGTCCACCGCCAGTTGGGTGTTGTCGCGCGTGATGCAGACCTGGCTTGGCACGTCGAGCGGAATTTCCTTCAGCGAATGCCTGTAGGCGACATTGTCGACGAAGGGGATGACGAGATTGAGACCCGGCACCAGCACAGCGTGGAACTTGCCGAGGCGTTCGACCACCCAGGCATTCTGCTGCGGCACCACGCGCACGCCCTTGGCGACGACGATGGCGATGACGATGAGTATGACGAGGGCGACGATGTCCACCGGGAGTCCTTTCAGTTGCCGAGAATGAGGATGTTGCCACGTACCGCCCGGATCAATAGCGGACGTGCGGTATCCACGTCGCCGGACTCGGCCTCGGCATCCCACAGTGCGCCGCGGTATTTCACCTGGCCGTGCCCGTCCCGCCAGGATTCGACCTCCACCGTCTGGCCGATGTCCATGTCCTGCGCGCTCGATTCCGGGTGGCCGGTATCGCGTTTCCAGCGCCGCAGTACCAGCGTGCCGAGCA
>CAZOVQ010000051.1:0-2960 GCA_964583195.1 uncultured Thiobacillus sp. | reverse complement strand
CCACCCCGGCACCGAGCCAGGCTGCCACGCCGGCCACCGCGGCGGCGGCACCGTAGACCAGCAGATAGAAGGTGCCGCTGGTGAGTTCCAGCCCCACCAACGCCGCCGCAAGAATCCACCACCAGATATGGGTTTGCATGTCAGCTTCCGAAGATGAGCGGCTGGCCCGCCCACCGCGATTATGTGCCATCGACGAAACGCTGCAAACTGTCCAGTCCCGGCACCAGCGACTGCGTGTGCCGCAATGCGGACGCTCAGGGACGCGTCCGGTAGAACGTCAACGGCACGGTCTGTCTGGCGAGCGCGGGCTTCAGCTTTCCCATCCAGTATCTGCGGCTGGAACGGGAAGCCAGCGGGCAATAGGACGCTAGCCGAAAATCAGCTTCACGCCGATCAGGATGGTCACGATCTCGAAGGCGCGCTTGATCCACAGGTTGCCCTTCATGATCGCGAAGTGGCTGCCGAGGTAGCCGCCGACGATGGAGCCGACCAAGAGCGCCGGCATCCAGCCCCACGCCACCGTGCCGATCACGCCCAGCACCACTGCGCCGGTACCGTTCCAGATGAGGCCGCACAGGATCAGCGTATAAGCCACCGCGCGGGTGTAGTCCAGACCAAACCAGCGGATCAGCCAGAGGGTGAGAAACAGCCCGGTGCCGCTGGTGATCGAGCCGTTGAGAAAGCCCACGCCGAAAAGGCCCGCCATGCCGATCCACAGGCCGGGGCCAGTCTGGTGGCGCGGCGCGTAGTCCATGCCGAGCCGGGGCTTGAATACCGAATACAGCCCCAGCCCCAGGGTCAATACCCCCAGCGCGAGCGTCGCCGCCCGCTCGGGTATCTGCAAAATGGTGAACGCGCCCAGCACCACGCCCGGCAGGCCCGCGCCCAGTATGATCAGCGAGAAGCGGCGTTCGAGATGCGACGTCTTCAGATGCCGGATCGTGGCGCCCAGGCCCAGCGCCACGCTGGCGACCTTGTGCGTGGCCAGCGCCACGCCAAACGGCAGACCCAGAAAAATCAGGATGGGAAACTGGATCAGCCCCGCGCCGCCGCCCGACAGCGCCGAGAGAAAATTGGCCGCCAGCGACGCGACCAGCAGAATCAGCTGGTCGAGCAGCCCCTCACCCGACATCAGCCGGTAAACCCGAATTCAACCGGAAATCTTGCGTAGGCCAGTTGCAGGCCACCTGCCGACACGGCATGGATCAGAGCATCGATTTCCGATTCCTGGGCAATGCACTGCACCACCACCGGCAGCTCGCCCGCCAGCTCGAAAAACCCCGCATCGTGCCGCCCGTGCCGACCGAATCCGGCAATCGACTGGAACGCCGAACCGCCCTTGATGCCCACCGCCTGCGCCTGATCCAGCAACCATTCATAAGTGAGCTTGCCCTGGTGGCGATGCGCCTCGGTGACGAAGAGTTGCAGGCAGACCGTGCTTGTTTGAACCCGGCTCATTTGAATAGCCTCATCGTGTAAAAACCCAGCCCGGTGGCGGCGAAGGAACCGAGCATGTGGGTGAAGGCAATCAGCCCGCCGGTTGCCCACAGTCCGCGCATCAGCGCGCCGACGACCTCGGCGGAAAACGTGGAAAACGTGGTGAGCCCGCCCAAAAGGCCGGTAATGAAAAAGAGCCGTGCCTCCGGCGGCACGCCCGGATGTTCGGCGAACCAGGCGATGACCAGGCCGATGAAATAGCCCCCGACGAGATTGGCCGCCAGCGTGCCCAGCGGCATCGACGGAAACACCGGGTTGAGCCACAGGCCCAGCCCCCAGCGCATCCACGCGCCGATTGCCGCGCCGACACCCACGGCAAGAAACGCGGTCATGGCTGGAATGCGGCGCAGGAAGTCATGCGCGCATTCTAGCCGAGCACGTGCCGGACCTTGCTACACAGCGCCTTACATGGCGTCCTGGATGATCCCGGTGAGCAGCTTTTCTACCTCGGCCAGCGCCTTCTTCAGCGCCGGATTCTTCGTCGCCGCCGGCTTGCGGTAGGCGATGTACACCGTCTTGCCGCCGGGAATCGTATATACCGACACAATGTACGGGCACATCAGTCAAGCCCGCAATGACGTGATGGGTGGTCAAGTCCGCAATGACGTAAATCGGGCTCATGCCTATAGCTCTTCTGTCTTGAATTCGCTATAACCTTCGTAGTAATAGCTGACATCAATGCCCTTCATAAACAAGGCGCGGTCATCAATCCGGTCGGTGAGGGCGTGTTTGAGCAGGGCTTTGATTTCCAGGTCTTTAACGACGCTGCGTTGCATGGCAGACAGATATTCTTCTTTATTCACTTGATTCCAATCCACCACCCGTTGGATTTCTTTTTTAAGCATCCAGTCCAGCCAAATGCGCGTAGCGCGACCATTGCCTTCGCGGAAAGGGTGGGCGACATTCATCTCGACATATTTTTCGACAATTTCATCAAAGTTTGTTTGCGGCATGGTGTCGATATGTTTTAGCGATGCTTCCAGATACATGACCGGCGCAAAGCGGAATTCGCCTTTGGCGATATTCACGTCGCGGATTTTTCCGGCAAAGGCATAAATTTCTTCAAACAAATAGGCGTGGATAAAGACAAGTCCGGCGAATTTACCCACCTCAACCTTGTTGATGTCGCCAGAATCAAAAAGTTGTTTGGCCTTTTGTTTGCTGATTTTTTCTTCGGCTTTGGCGAGTTCGATCTGGTCGGTGATACCCAGTTTGTTTTCGAGAATCATGTTGTGCCTCCTTCTATTTCCAAGACAATGGCATCAATGTCTTAGCGCGGCTGGTCTTTGGCGACTGTAGTTTTCAGCTTGGCATTGAGCTGGGCCGCTTTGGCAAAAAAAGCATTCAAGGCCGCGCCTTGTAAAACGTCAGCGGCACGGCCTGCTTGGCCACGGCCGGTTTCAGTTTCCCCATCACGTGCATTTCGCAGGGCTTGCAGTCGAAGCGCAGGGTGAGTTTTTCGC
>CAZOVQ010000050.1:0-10824 GCA_964583195.1 uncultured Thiobacillus sp. | reverse complement strand
ACGGCAACTACATGAACTCCATCCTCGCGCACAAGGAAGCCGAGATGGACGGCTACCAGGAAGCCCTGCTCTTGGACGTGGATGGTTTCGTCGCCGAAGGTTCGGGGGAAAACATCTTCATCATCAGGAACGGCAAGCTCTACACGCCCGACCTCACCAGCGCGCTGGAAGGCATCACCCGCGACACGATCATTCAGTTGGCCGGAGAAATCGGTCTGCCGGTGATCGAAAAACGCATCACGCGGGACGAGGTTTATTCCGCCGACGAAGCCTTCTTCACCGGCACTGCGGCAGAAGTCACGCCCATCCGCGAGCTCGACAACCGCGCCATCGGCGAGGGCACGCGCGGCCCGCTCACGGCAAAATTGCAGGCGATGTATTTCGACTGCGTGCACGGCCGTGCCCCGGCGCACGCCGGCTGGATCACCCCGGTTGCCTGAGGATTCCCATGGACGAACGGCACGCCAATACCACGAAGGACGCAAACACCCAGCGCGTCATCGAGGTCGACGAAACCGACCTGCCGCTGCACTGCCCGATGCCGCAGCACAACGACTGGAACGCGCACCCTCGGGTATACCTGCCGATCGAATCGCGCGGCGACGCGCTATGCCCGTATTGCAGCACACTCTACCGCCTCAAAGGCAAACCCGGCGGCGGTACGCACTGAACGCCGACACACCCAAGGAGATCGCCATGAAACGTTTTGCCCCCCTCGTCGCCGCACTGTTCGCCGGCACCGCATTGGCCGCCGGCCCCGTGGCCGATCCGCAGGCCGAATTGCGCAAGATGCAGGAGGCCCAGGCCAAACTGATGGCGGCGATGATGAGCGAGCAGAAAAGCCGCCTCGGCTACCGCGAAACCATCGCCAAGCTTCAGGACGCCGCGAAAAAACGTGGCTGGGAAATCGGCCCCGTGACCGACATGCAGGAAGCCATGAAGAAGGCCGGACAAAAGGACGCGCGGCCTTTTTCGGTACTCACCCTGTGCAAAAAGGATCTCGCCGAAAACCTGCTCAAGGTGCAGATGGAGAACAAGGCCGTGCCCTTCGTACCCTGCCGCATGAGCGTGTTCGAAGGCAGCGACGGCAAGACCTACATCGCCAAACCGAACACCGAAACCATGGCGGCCATGGCCCTGCCGGCCTACGCGTCCCTGCTCAGGCAGTTCGCCACCGAAGAAAAAGCCCTGTTCGCCGGCATCGTCGAGTAGGCGGGAAGACATCCTCGGCCCGGCAGCCCGGAACTGCTGTCATGGCCCCCGCGAGTTGGGGGCTGACCCTGAGGTTTCCCCACGAATCAAGCCGCCATTGCACGATTGATAGCGGCGTTGACCTGATTTCGAAGCGTCTGCCTGAACGGCCACGGGTTTTTGAGTTTTCGCAGCAGCGCGGGCGAGTCGATCACGCGTTTTGCCAGCATCATCACCGACAGCTCTGCCCGATCACGGCGACACGTGCTCATGAGCTGCAAATGGAATTGCGCGGCCTTGGCTGCTTCGCCGATCAACCGTTTAGCCAATTGCGCAAGATGCCCGATCAACAGCAGTGCTTGCAGCCGTTGCTGTCCGTGGCTTCTCGACAAGGCAAGCCCTGCGCCGAGGGTGACATTCTTCGTGTCGCGGAATTCTTCCTCGATACGCATACGCTGGGCACCCCGAACCGTCAATAATCAGGTTTGAAAAAATTTTTGTCATGATTTTGCTTCCGGCCCGGTCTGTCTCATTGGGCGGGGGGTACCCATCCGATTCCCGAGCACAAACTTCACATAGATGGACATGAAGCAACGCACCCTTATACTTGCAGCCGCCATGTTGGGCCTCGACATCGGCGGCCCGGCGCTCGCCGCCAAGCCGGGCATGGGAAAATGCGCCAAATAATGAGCCGGGTGCCTGGGTCTATGTGCCCAAGGGCACCTGCGAGAAGATCGCGGGCGGCCAGATCGAGGCCTTCTGCGACTGGCTGCCCCATGACCATTGCCGCGTAGTCCTCGACCCAGCATTGCAGGACCGCTGGCATCTCGCCGACAAGGGTGCCCAGGTGCTGAAAAAGCCGGGTGCCGGAGAAGTGATCTCCTACGCGGTGGGCAACCCGCCCACCAACCTCCAGACCGGCGGCTGCCGCTTCGGCCGCGACCCGGCCACCTCGGTGTTGGACCCCGATTGCCGCGCCCACGACTGCGAAAACCTGTTCGTCGCCGACGACAGCTTCATGCCCACGGGGGAGCGTGTCCCACACCTGGACCATTTACGCCAACGACTTCCGGGTAGCCGACCGGATGGCAGCCCAGCTCGCCCCTGTCTGAGGAGAATTCCGTGTTTGATCGATTGCGTTCCCGCCCATCTCACCGCCAATCGCATCCTCGGCCTTGCTGCGCCGCTGGTGGACCTGGGGCTGCGCGTGTACGTCGCCCACATCTTCTTCAAGTCCGGCCTGGTGAAGCTACAGTCCCGGGATTCCACCCTTGCCCTGTTCGAGTACGAATACGCCGTGCCCCTGCTGCCACCGGACATCGCTGCGTACCTGGGCACCGCCGCCGAGCTTGCCCTGCCCGCGCTGGTGGCTCTGGGCCTGCTCCGGATGGAATTCCAGTCCTGTCTTTCCCGCCGGGAAGCGGATGGCGCACACCTCCTGCAACGCGTCTATTATCAGGCCGGAAGCCTCGACACCTTGCGCGAGGCCATGTACGCGAGCAAATATTTCGATGCACGGGACGGCGCCTTCAAGCTGGTTTATTACCCTGCCATGGGACAAACCGCCCCTGCCGGGAAATAATGACGCTGCCCCCTCCCTCGCATCGACTGGAGTCCCCCATGCGCAAACTGCTACTGCTGTCCCTCCTGTCGTTCCCGGCATCGATTCCGGCCGCCCCGGTCGTGATTCCGGCGGGCGCTTTCCAGATGGGATGTTCCCCGGGCGATACCGCCTGCGAGAAGGACGAGGGCAGGCCCGGCGGCGTCCCGGTCCAGGTGCCCGCCTTCGCCATCGACCGCCATGAAGTCACTGTGGCCGACTACCGGGCCTGCGTCACGGCGGGCCGCTGCACGCCGCCTCTGGCACAGGCGCGCAATCGCTATTGCAACGACAATGCGCCCGGTCGCGATGCGCATCCGGTCAACTGCGTGGACTGGGAGCAGGCGCAGGCCTACTGCCGATGGAAGGGCGGGCGCCTGCCCTGGGAGGCGGAATGGGAAAAGGCCGCCCGCGCCGGCTCCCGCACCCGCTATCCGTGGGGCAATGCCGTCAGTTGCCGCCAGGCCATCCTGGACGACGGCAAGACGCGCGGTTCGGCGGGCGACGAGATGGACGGCTGCGGCGAGGATCACACCTGGCCGGTGGGTTCGCGCAAGCCCAATGCTTATGGCCTGTTCGACATGCACGGCAACGCCGGGGAATGGACCGGCAACGGCTACGCGCCGGATGCGCTGACCGCGCTTTATGCCAGGGGCAAGCTCAAACAGCCCGTCCGCAGTGCGCAGAAAGTCGTGCGCGGCGGTTCCTGGGACGAGAACGCGGACAATCTCAGAAGCTCCTTCCGCAACACCAAGCCGCCCGTGCAGGGCGACGCCATTTACGGCTCCATCGGTTTCCGCTGCGCCTACGACGCGCCATGAAAATCACCCACCTCCTTCTCGTCATCGGCCTGCTGTCGGTGCTGCCTGCCTGTTCCGCCGATGCCGTCCCCGGCGAACGCCCGGCGGCGGTGCAACAGCGCATCGACGCCGCCCTGGCGGCCAAGGGGCCGGCCTACCGCCCGCGCACCCGCCACCTGCTGCCCGACGGGCGGCCGCGCTACACCAACCGCCTGATCCTGGAGGATACGCCCTACCTGCTGCAGCACGCGCACAACCCGGTGGACTGGTACGCCTGGGGCGAGGAGGCGTTCGCGAAGGCGCGCCTGGAGAACAAGCCCATCTTCCTGTCCATCGGCTACTCCACCTGCCACTGGTGCCACGTGATGGAGGAGGAGAGCTTCGAGAACCCGGACATCGCCCGTCTGCTCAACGACCATTTCGTGGCCATCAAGGTGGACCGGGAAACCCGTCCCGACCTGGACCACCTGTACATGACCGCCGTGAATCTGCTCACCGGCCACGGCGGCTGGCCCATGACCACCCTGCTCACCCCGGAGGGCAAGGTTTTCTTTGGTGGCACCTATTTCCCGCCCGCAGACCTCACCCGCCTGCTCGGCCAGATGGAACGGGTCTGGCGCGAGGCGCGCGCGGACATCGAGGCCGATGCGGCGCGCGTAACGCGGGCGGTGGAGCAGACCATGGCTGTTTCGACCGAAGCGGCCGAGCTCACGCCGGAACTGGCCGCCGTCACGGCGCAGCAATTGCTACAGGGCCACGACGCGTTGCAGGGCGGCTTCGGCCATGCCCCCAAGTTTCCCAACGAACCGCTCCTGGCCCTGTGGCTGGAGCAGGCCCGGCGCGGCGGGGACAAGGCCATCCTCGAAGCCCTGGAGACCGACCTGGCCGCCATGGCTGCCGGCGGCATCCACGACCAGGCCGGCGGCGGTTTCCACCGCTATGCCACCGACAACGACTGGCTGGTGCCGCACTTCGAGAAAATGCTCTACAACCAGGCCCAGCTGGCCCGCCTGTACGTCAGCGCCTGGCGGCTCACCGGCAAGCCGGAATACGCGCGCGTGGCCCGGCGCACCCTGGACTTCGTACTGCGCGAGATGACCGCGCCGGAAGGGGGCTTCTACGCTGCCCTGGATGCCGACAGCGGCGGCGGCGAAGGACGCTATTACCTGTGGACGCCCGCCGAGATGCGGCGGGCGCTGAAACCCGCCGATGCCGCTTTCGCCATCCGTGCGTACGGCCTCACCGACGCGGGCAACTTCGAGGGCAGCAACATCCTGCATCTCTCGAACCCCCTGGACGCCGAGGCCCGTGCCCGCCTCGACCGTATCGACGCCGCCCTGCTCGAGGCGAGAGCGAAGCGGCCCTACCCGCACCGCGACGACAAGGTGCTTACCGGCTGGAACGGCCTCATGATCGCCACCCTCGCCGAGGCCGCCGACGCCCTGGGCGAGTCGCGCTATCTCTACGCCGCGCAGCGCGCGGCCAACTACCTGTGGGCACGGCACCGGCGCCCCGACGGCGGCCTGTGGCGGGCTTCGCTGAATGGCCGGGCCGGCACGCCAGGCATGCTGGACGACTACGCCTGGCTGGCCGAGGGCCTCGTCGCCCTGTACGACGTCACCTTAGACGAAACCTGGCTGACCCGCGCGCAAACGCTGGCCGATGCCCTGCCAGCGCGTTTCGGGAAAACCGGCGCCTACGCCCTGGCCGAGCCCGACCCCCTCGCCCCCATCGCCCGCCCCCTGGACGCGGGCGACGGCGCCCTACCCTCCGCCAACGGCATCGCGGTGCACGTCCTCGCAGCCCTGGCCCGGCGCACCGGCGAAATACGTTATGAAGAGACAGCCGAAGCCCAGCTTGCTGCCCTGGCCGGCACCGTCGTGCAAAACCCGACTGCCCACGCCACCCTGTTCACCGCCGCCGACCGTCTCCACCTGGGCGAAACCGGCCCACGCCAGTTCGCCGGGCGCGGCGCGGTGGGGGTGAGCGCCCAGGCCACCCGGCGGGGCGCGAAGCGCGCCGCCCTGGAACTGACCCTGACAATCCGGCCCGGCTGGCACATCAATGCAAACCGGCCGTTGCAGGATTATCTGAAGCCCACGGCCCTCGACGTCATCGGCCCGGACTGGAAAGCGGAGGCCATAGCCTACCCCGCCGCGGAAGTCGTCCGGCTCGGCTTCCAGAAAGAAGCCCTGGCGCTGTACCAGGGCCGTGCCGTCATCCGCGCCGAACTCGAACGGACCAGAGCCGGCGCGGGCGCGATTCCCCTGGAACTGCGCCTGCAGGCCTGCAGCGACCGCACCTGCCTGCCGCCGGAAACGCTACGGCTGGACGCGGCGTTGCGGTAAATCCAGCGCCAGATCGGCGGCAATCCCGGCCGCCAGATGCCTCGCGTGGCCGATGCAGTTCGCCACCCCGGTCGCCGCAACGCATTCCCGCACCAGCCCGGGACGCAACCACGGGCGAGCCTTGCCGCATCGGCGCTGCGCTTTTCGTCCAGGCATGTTCGATGCCGCATGGATTCGTCTGCCGCGCGCTCGACGTCTGCGCGGAAATTTCAACAACGTCACTTCCCGCCCGGCAATCGGCAGTCGCGCCTGCACCCTTGTATAGGGCGTATGGATACCGAGCTTCAAGCCGCGGTTTCCAGGATGATCCGGCACGGCGTCCGTCCGGCGTTCCTGTCCGCTGCGTCTGCCTGCGCTCGCCGGGACAGGCGAACCCGGATCGCCCGGCGCCTGTCCAATCTGCCCGTGCCGCTCATGGCACGGGGATTGCGTATAGACTGGAACAAACCCGTTCGCGCCTGCCGACCCGACGCGAGCGCATCACATTCTGCGAGGAGAAGCCATCATGAACCTTTCTATTCCGACCTTTGCGCTCGGCGCCCTGCTGGCGCTTCCCGCTGGCGCCATTCCGCTCGCGCCTTCGGTGGCGGGCAATTTCACCGACGGCGACGGCGCCAACAGCCTGTGGGTGCAGGTCGCCGACGACTGGCGCAGCAGCATATTCGGCGGCGAGGTCTGGGGCACCGGCATCTGGGGGCTGGCCGACCAGGCGCTGGTGATGGGTCTTGGCGCTGGGCAGCCCGGGGTGCTGCGCACTTACGGCGGCACAGTCGCCACGATCAATTTCGCCGACCAGCGTTTCATCGACGAACATGGCGCCAGTTGGGGATCGCCCGCACTCGCGCCGCTGTTTTCGGGCGGCGAGGGACAGGATAACTGGGCTTCGCGTTTCACCGGCTACGTCGCGATTCCCGCCGCCGGCCGCTACAACTTCGGCGTGCTCTATGACGACGGCTTCCGCTTCACGCTGGGCGGCGCTTCGGGCAGCCTCAGCATCGAGAAGGACGGACTCAACCCGCGCGACCGGCTGGGCTTCGACAACGATCTCGAACTCGAGGCCGGTCTTTACAGCTTCACCCTCGACGCTTACGAACGCCTCGAAGCCGGAGCCGTGCAGCTTGCCTGGTTCACCCCCGGCGCCAGCGACTGGACGGTGGTGCCGCAGACGCAACTGTTCACCAGCCCGGTGCCCGAGCCCGGCCCGGCCGCCCTCCTGGCGGCCGGCCTCCTGGGGCTGGCCGCCTGGCGCCGCCGCCGTGTCGCGTCGGCCTGAGCCCCGCACGTCCGGCCCATGCAACGCCCCTCGCTGCCCGGCTGGCCCGCCCGGCTGCTGCACGGTGGCCTGGTCGCGCTGGGCTGGCTCGTCTTCGCCTGGTCCTGGTGGAAGGTGCTGTTCGTGCAACCCGTCGCCGCGCTCGATCTCGGTCTGCTGATTGCGGGCGCCGCCCTGATCGCGCCTGCAATCACGCTCGCCTGGGTCGTCCACAACCGCGGCATTTACGCCCGCAAGGGGCCGCGCCAGGGCAATGTCGCGCATGCGCACGCCTACACGCAAGACTGGGCCGGCGCCCCCGTGCACGCGGACTTCGCGCTGCTCCGGCAGGCACCGCGCATCCTCGTCGAGCACGCTGCCACGGGCAAGCATTTTCGCGGTTCGACAACGAAAAAACCGACATGACCGAAATTCTGGCCGCGATCCAGCACAGCGCGGTGTACTGGGCGGCGATGATCTATTTCGCCGCGTATCCCATCGTCACCAGCATTCTCTGGATCACCACTTCGTTCTTTTTCCGCACCCGCTGGGAATCGTTGCGCGACGCGCCGCCGCTGCCCGATGTGCCGCCCTTCGTTTCGCTGCTGATCCCGGCGCACAACGAGGCGCGGGTCATCGGCGACGCCCTGCGTGCCGCCTGCGCCATCGATTATCCGGACTACGAAATCGTGGTGGTGGACGACGGCTCGACCGACGAAACGCTGCGCGTCGTCGAAAGCTTCGTCACCAAGGGGCGGGTGCGTCAGATTCACAAGGCGCAGAACGAAGGCAAGGCGATGGCGCTGAACGACGCCCTGCCCTGCCTCAACGGCGAAATCGTGCTCATCCTCGACGCCGACGCCGAGCCCGAGCCCGACATCCTCCGCCGCATCGTGCCGCATTTCGAGCACGCGCGCGTCGCCGCCGTCACCGGCAATCCAAGAGTGAAGAACGTGGACACCTTCCTCGCCCGGCTGCAACTCATCGAATTCACCTCCATCGTCAGCCTGTTGCGCCGTTCGCAGCGCATCTGGGGCCGCATCATGACGGTGTCCGGCGTGGTGGCCGCGTTCCGCAAGTCGGCGATTCTCGACGTCGGCGGTTTCTCGCCGGACATGCCCACCGAAGACATCGAGCTGACATGGAAACTGCAGAAGCGCTTCTGGGATGTGCGCTACGAACCGCGTGCCCGCGTCTGGATGACGGTGCCGTCGACGCTGCGCGGCCTCATCGCCCAGCGCCGGCGCTGGGCGCGCGGCCTGATGCAGGTACTGCGCAGGCACCGCGACGTGATGGTGCACTGGCGTTATCGCCGCATGTGGCCGATCTTCGTCGAGTCCTCGCTGTCCATCCTGTGGGCGATCTGCTTCGTCTCGCTAACTTCGCTGTGGATGTTCTCCTGGGCCGCCGGCTACCCGCCGGTGGGCGCGCATCCGATTCCCAACCTGTGGGGCATGGTCATCGCCACCCTGGCCATGCTGCAACTGCTGACCGGCACACTCATGGACCGCAAGTACGATCCGGACACGCTCAAGTATTATCCTTACGCCGTGTACTACCCCATCGTCTACTGGATGATTCTCGCGCTGACGCATTTCGTTTCCATCGGCTGGCTGTTCCGCCGTCCGCAACGCCAGGCCGTCCGCTGGCATACCGAGCGAAAAGCCTTTCCCTCATGAGGCTGCGCGCCCTCATCCTGGCGCTGGCGCTCGCCAGCGCCGCCGCGCAGGCCGACCCACGGAGCGACGCGCGCGTCCTGGTGGAGCAGAAACGCTATGCTCCGGCGCTCGAAATCTTCGACCGCCTGCTCGAAGCCCATCCGGACGACGTCGATCTCCTGATCGAGACCGCGCGCGTCCACGCCTGGGCGGATCAGCACGCAGCCGCCATCCGCCGCTACCGGGAAGTGCTCGGCCGTGCCCCGGCACGACGCAACGACGTGCTTCTGCCGCTCGCCTGGCAAACCCTGTGGAACGGCGACGCGGCAAGCGCGCTGCCGTTGTTCGACGAAGCCGCCGCGCTGCCGGGGCGGACAAACGAAGCGCTGCACGGCCGCGCCGAAAGTCTCGTGGCTCTCAAGCGCCTGGACGAGGCTGAAGCCGTCTACCTGCGGCTGGCGCGCGACGACCACGACGCGCGTGCGGAAAAGGCCGCGGCCCGCATCGCCTACTGGCGCGGCGACGCGGCGACGGCGCACGACCGCTACACAGCCTACCTCGCGCACCACCCCGGCGAACGTGACGCGCTGCTCGGTCTGGCGCATGCGCTGAACGACCGCGGCGCCCATTTCGCCGCCCTGCGCGCTTACGAAGCGGCCGTGGCCGGCGACCCACGGCTCGCGCACGACACCCGCGCCGAACGCGCACAAACCCTGCGCTGGGCAGGATTCGACCACGCCGCCCGTGTCGCGCTGGGCGATGCGGACGGCGCCGACGCGCTGCGTCAGGCGCTGCGCCGCGACGCCAGTTCGCACCTGCGCGCCGAATTCGAATCATCGAGCGACAGCGACGATCTCGACATTGACGCCCTCACCCTCGGCTGGCAGCCGCATTTCGGTGCCGCCCATCTCGACGCAAGCGTGCGCGGCGCACGTATCGACCAGCGTGGCGTGCGCATCGACGCGCAGCAATTCCTGTTGCGTGCCGGCACCGTGATGGGCGATTCCAGCGGACTGGTGCAGCCTTCGCTCAGCCTTGGCGTGCGCGATTACGAGGACTGGCAGTCCTTCGCCTGGAAAATCGGCGCGAAATGGCTGCCGGCGGATTTCTGGCGCATCGATTTCGAGGCCGGAAACGACGTCGTCGAAAACGTCACCGCCCTGCGAAACCGGGTCGATTTCAATTACGCCGCGCTGGGGACCGACTGGCGGTTCGCGCCGCGCTGGCTCGCCGCCCTGGGCGTCGCCGTGCTGGATTTCGACGACGGCAACCGGCGCCATCGCGAAATCGGCAGACTGGCCTACACCCTGCGCGCCGATCAGCCCCGTCTCGTGGTCGGCGGCGAATTCACCCGCTTCGAGGACAGCGACCCCGAGATCGACCGCGGCTACTACAATCCGGAAACCTACCGCGAAGGCAAGGCCTTCCTCCAGACGGAGCATCGCGCCGCCGGCTGGCTGCTGGCCGCGCGCCTCGCACTCGGCCGCTTCAAGGAAACGCCTGGCAGCTCGGGCAACCTCGCCAGCTGGGAATTCTCGGCCGAACGCGAAATCTTCCACGACCTGTTCTTCCGGGCCTATGGCGGCGGCAGCGACAGCGGCAGCCTCTCCGGCGGCGGTTCGGGCTACAGCCGCGACTATCTGGGCGCAAGCCTGCACCGGGTGTACTGAGCCACCGTGCCGGCAAAGCGGCCGGCCAGTACACAAAGGCATCCTCGCGAGACCGGGTACCGCCCGCCACCTCCTTATGCGGTTTTTCGGCTATACCCAATCTGTCACGCCCCGGCCGTGCCGTCGGTTTTTTTTGTGCCCGTCCCCCGGGGTTCACGGCGGCGACTGCGTCAAGTTGACACAACCCACCATAAGAAGATATATTTATCCATATATGCGAATCGTGGCAAGCAAGCGCATATGTTCTGTGTTCATCCAGTCATCAATCACGGGAGACGTGTATGGAAGCGACAACCTACAACTAC
>CAZOVQ010000049.1:0-10828 GCA_964583195.1 uncultured Thiobacillus sp. | reverse complement strand
GAGCGGCTTCAATACGGGCGAGCGCTTGCTGCGTCCCGAAATGGGTAAAGGGGTATTTAGAAATGGACGAGAGGACTTCATGCGATTTCTCCCTGCGGTTAGGATTCAAACGTGATTTATAGAAGTGCCCCTAAGTAAGTATCCAAATACTGCTTCCCATTGAACGTTCACGCGTACATGCCAAAGAGGGGTCCCCTTCGGCTTGTTGGGCGGGGTTCTTGTGGCGAGAGGAAATTAAGCAAAAGTCAGGCTAGATGATCGAACCGCGTGGTCAAACCATTGTTTCGGCAACAGTTTTTTGCACGCACGCACGCACGCACGCACGCACGCAAAAAATGTAAATTTTTTCGACAAAAAAGCAGGTGCGCAATCGGAGAAATCTACGAGCCGAAGTCGAACCGGCCTTTGGGCCAACGCCTCCGCTCCGCCTCTCATTCATGAGACGCAAAATGGCTAATGGACAATCTGGGCTAATGGGAATTCCGAAGCCTGGCTGTTGCCACCACTACCGGTTATCTGCCGGCTCTGTCGTGCAGCCGGCTGACGCTGGCGAGATGTCCGGGCTGCCACTCGCCATCCAGGCTCACCCACTCCACCCGTTCGCCGACCATGCGCACCACCGCCGGGCGGCGGTTATCCCCGGTGTCGGAAAACTCGAAGCGGAAATCGCGCTGCAACACCAGTTGTCCCTGACCATTGCGCGTAAAGCGGGTGCGGGTTTGCGCCACGCTCTCATCCAGAAACTGCACGCCCGCGCTCTGGCAGGCGCGCCGCCCGGCAGCGATGGCCTGTTCGCGCGCGTGCATCCCGGCATACCAGTACCAGGCAAGCAGACCGAAGACGGCCAGCAGGCCCAGTTCCCAGCTCATTGCCCGGCCGCTTCCGGTTTGGCCGGTGAGCGGAACAGGGCGGCAACCGGTTTGCGCGGGCCGCTGCGCGCCGGGGCTGCTGTGGATGCGTCTGTCTTGCTGTCCGGCTCGTAAGGCGCGTCGAAGAGCGTGTCGCGCGCTGCGGCGGGTTTGCTGCGCGGCGCAGGGGCACTGCGCTCAGGGCGTTCAGTGCGCGGGGAACGTTCGGGGCGTTCTGCACGCTCGCTGCGCTCGGGCCGTTCGCGCCGCTCACCACGCGGCGGACGTGTCTCGTAGGCCGGCATGTCTGCCGCACCGGGTTCGAAACCGGGCACCATCACCGCCTCGATCGGGTTGCCGATGAGTTTCTCGATGTCCTTGAGGTAGCGCGTTTCCGATTCGCTCACCAGCGAAATGGCTTCCCCCCTGGCACCGGCGCGGCCGGTGCGACCGATGCGGTGCACGTAGTCTTCGGCGTTGTGCGGCAGGTCGTAGTTCACGACAAAGGGCAGGGCTTCGATGTCGATGCCGCGCGCCGCCACGTCGGTGGCGACGAGCACGCGGATGCTGCCGGTCTTGAAGGCATCCAGCGCCTTGATGCGTTCCTGCTGCGTCTTGTCGCCGTGG
This sequence comes from uncultured Thiobacillus sp., assembly GCA_964583195.1. Classification (GTDB taxonomy): domain Bacteria; phylum Pseudomonadota; class Gammaproteobacteria; order Burkholderiales; family Thiobacillaceae; genus Thiobacillus. The sequence goes on along the minus strand of CAZOVQ010000049.1, from coordinate 9,353 downwards.
ATGGCGTCGGCGTGCAGGCCCAGCTTGTTGAGTTCGTTGGCGAGGCGGTTGCATCCGAGCTTGGTGCCGGTGAACACCAGCACCTGGCTGAGGTCGCGGCTCTTGATGAGGTGTGACAGCAACTGCCGCTTGCGCTCGTGGTGCACGGGATGCACCACCTGCGCCACCGTCACCGCTGTGGTGTTGCGCGCCACTTCGATGAAGGTGGGATTGTTGAGGATGCTGTCGGCGAGCTTGCGGATTTCTTCCGGGAAGGTGGCGGAGAACATCATGTTCACGCGCTTTTCCGGCAGCAGCGCGACGATGCGCTTGAGGTCGGGCATGAAGCCCATGTCGAGCATGCGGTCGGCTTCGTCGAGCACCAGGGTGTTGACCTGGGTGAGCATGAGCGTCTTGTTCTGCACGTGGTCGAGCAGCCGGCCGGGGGTGGCGACGAGAATTTCAACGCCGGTTTTCAGGATGGGAATCTGAGTGTTGATGTTGACGCCGCCGTAAACGACCAGCGAACGCAATGGCACGTGTTTGCAATACGCCTTGATGCTTTCCTCGACCTGGATCGCCAGCTCACGGGTGGGGGTGAGGATGAGCGCGCGGATGGGGTGGCGGGCCGGCGAGGTGCCGGTGTTGGCGAACGGCAGCAGGCGCTGGATCAGCGGCAGCGCAAACGCGGCGGTCTTGCCGGTGCCGGTCTGCGCCGCGCCGAGGATGTCGCCGCCTTCAAGGGCGAGCGGAATGACCTCCGCCTGGATGGGCGTCGGCGTCGCGTAGCTCAGTTCGTCGAGCGCACGCAGGATGTCGGGCGCTAAGCCCAGTTCGGCAAAAGTCGTCAAAGTCGTATCCAGTCGAATCCCGTTGTCTGGCAGGCCACGCGGATGTCGTCCGCCGGGCAGTCCAGTGCGTGCGCCAGCGCGGCCTGCGCCAGGGCGCGCGTATTGTTCTTCTGCGACACATGCGCCGCCATTGCGCATTGCAATCGTCCGTGTTTCAGCTTGCCCAGCAAGACCGCCGCCTGGCCGTTTTCCAGGTGTCCGAAACGCCCCGCCACGCGCCGCTTGAGGCTGGGCGGATAGGGCCCGTTCTCGAGCATGGCCGCGTCGTGGTTGCACTCCAGCACCAGCGCGTCGACGCCGGCGAGCATGGCCTCGATGTGCGGCGTCGAAACCCCGGCGTCGGTCAGCACGCCCAGCCGCCGGTTACCGTCGCCGAACACGAACTGCACCGGTTCGCGCGCATCGTGCGGCACGGGATAGGGCTGGACTTCCAGGCCGTCCACGGCAAACGCAGCGTGACTGTCGATCACCCGCAGTTCGACGCCGTCGAGGTCCTGCGCCATCGTCCGGGTGCCGGCGGTGAGCCACACCGGCAGGCCGAATTTCCGCGCCAGCCGGCCGACGCCGCCGATGTGGTCGGCGTGCTCGTGCGTCACCACGATACCGGCCAGATCGCCCGCGTCCAGTTTCAACCGCGCCAGCCGCGCCACGCAGTCCGCCAGGCCGAAGCCGCAGTCGAGCAGCACACGCGTGCCGTCCGCCTCGACCACCAGGCCGTTGCCTTCGCTGCCGCTGCCGAGACTGGCAAAACGCATGTCCGGCCGCCCGCGTTATTTCAGTTCCTTGTAGAGCAGGTTGACGATGCGCGTCTGCACGGAGGCGGAAGCGCCGTTCACCGCGACCCGGCTTTTTTCACCGGCTTCGAGCACCACGATCTGCACCTGCGGCGAATTCTGTTCTTTCTTTTCCTTCCAGAAGGCGAAGCGCGCGAGCAGCCCTTCGTCGCGCTTGCTGTCGTTGTCGATCTGCGGGTCGATGTAGCGGACGAAATACACGCCTTTCGAGCGGTCGCGGTCTTCGACCGCAAAGCCGACGCGGTCGAGGGCGAGTCCGACCCGGCGCCAGGCGCGGTCGAAGTTTTCGTCCATTTCCAGCGTTGCCGCGCCGTCCTGCTCGACGATGCGCGCCTGTTCGGGAGTCTTCGGCTTGTCGAGCATGGCGTCGGCGCGCGCCGACTCGACGCCGAAGCGCAGCATCAGGCGGCGCAGCATTTCCGCCTCGAGTTCCGGGTCGGACGGGCGCGGCTGCCAGACGGTCTTGTCCTTGCCTTCGTTTTCGTAGACTTCCATCATGCCGCGATGGCTGATGTAGATTTCGGTGCCGTCGCGACCGGCTTCGATGCGGCTGCGGAACTTGTCGCGTTCCGCCGTGGAATAGAGTCCGTCGATGAGCTTGCCGATGGTGCCGCGGATGATGTCGTTTGGAATCTTGGCGCGGTTTTCCGCCCAGTCGGTTTCCATGACGCCGGTCTCGGGCGATTCGAGGTTGACGATGAAGCCGGTTTCCTGCCAGAAATCCTTGAGCACCGGCCACACCTGCTGCGGGGTCGCCTGCACCACCAGCCAGCGCTGGCTGCCGGCGCGTTCGATGTGCGCCTTGTCCTGCGCAGGCAGCAGCACCTGCGTCCCCGCGGGCGCGACCTTGCGTTCCTTCTCGAAGGTCGACAGGCTGGCCGCGCCGCCACCTCCCGTGTCGGGGATCGCGAAGCGGTTGTCGCCCGTGGGTGCGACGAGGTCGGGCGGCACGTCGAGCGTCGAGGCCTTCTTCGCGGCCTTGTAATCGACCTTTTTCGATTCGACGATGCCGCACGAGGAGACGAGCGCGGCTATGAGCAACCAGGGCAGGTAACGCATGTAGTTCCTTTTTACAACAGGCCGGCGTGGCGCATGGCCTCGCGCAGGGATTCGTGGTGCACGGCCGACAGCGGAGTGAGCGGCAAGCGCAGACCGGCAGGCATGAGCCCGAGCTCGGCAACCGCCCACTTTACGGGAATCGGATTCGCTTCGACGAAAAGTCTGCTGTGCAGCGGCAGCAGTTGGTTGTTGATTTCCCGGCCCTGCGCAAGGTTCCCGGCAAACGCGGCCTCGCACATCCGGTGCATGAGCTTAGGCGCGACGTTGGCAGTGACCGAGATCACGCCGTGTCCGCCCAGCAGCATGAACGGCAGGCCGGAAGCATCGTCGCCGCTGTAGAGGGCGAAGTCCGCAGGGGCGCGGCGCAGCAAGTCGGCGGCGCGTTCCATATTGCCGGTCGCGTCTTTCAGGCCGACAATGCCGGGCACCTGCGCCAGGCGCAGGACGGTGTCGTTGGCAAGATCGGCGACGGTGCGGCCCGGAACGTTGTAGAGGATGAGCGGCAGATCGACCGCTTCGGCGATCCTGCGGTAATGCCGGTACAGGCCTTCCTGCGTCGGCTTGTTGTAGTAGGGCACGACCGAAAGCCCGGCGGCCGCGCCGGCGGCCCGGGCGCAGGCGGTCAGTTCGATCGCCTCGCGGGTGGAATTGGCGCCGGTGCCGGCGATGACGGGCACGCGGCCCGCCGCCTGTCCGACCGTGGTGCGGATGAGCATGCAGTGCTCGTCAAAATCGACGGTCGGCGATTCGCCGGTGGTGCCGACGATGACGATGCCGTCCGTGCCCTCGGCGATGTGCCAGTCGACCAGCCGGCGCAAGGCGTCGAGGTCGAGTGCGCCGTCTTCCGACATGGGGGTGACGATCGCAACCAGACTGCCCCGGATCATGGTGTATTCCGACATGATGATTTCGCGCTGTGCCGGCCCCGCAGGCCGTGATGGAATAAATCCGTATATTTTAACCCGGATAATCGACCTGAAACCGCGCGCCGCGCCGAGCATGCGCCGCCGTGCGCATACGCGGAGCGGGGAGCGGCTTTCTCCGCGGGCTATCGGGCGCCCGGCAGGCCGGGCCAGAGCGCCAGGTGTTCGAGCGCGGCGCGCACGCCGTGGGCAAGCATCGGCGCGGCAACGATCCAGGCCGCCAGCAGGCCAACCGCCGCCAGGGCGAGGCCGGTGGAAAACATGTCCAGTCCGGGCAGGGTGCGCGCGACGATGCCCAGCGCAAGCTGGATCAGGAGCGCGAAGGCCAGCAAGGGCAAGGCGAGCTGTGCACCGACCGCGAACAGTCTGGACGCCGATTCCGCCAGCCGCAACAGGTCGTCCGGCTCCGGCCACAGCGCAACCGGCATGGCGACGAAACTTTCCCGCAGCGCGGCGACGACCAGCAGATGCCCGCCCGCGGTGAGAAAGGCGATGGCGGCGATCCAGCCGGCCAGCGTGCGCCACGACGCATCGGCGTAGCCCGCCTGCGCGTCGGTCAGCGCCAGGAATCCGCCGGTCGCGGTGTGCCCGGCCCATTGCAGCGCCACGTGCGCGAGCGCGAACACCAGCCAGACGACGAGCGCGAGCGATGCGCCCCAGAGCGCTTCCAGCAGCAGCGCCGGCAGCAGTGCCGTGCTCGTCGCCGCGCCGCTCGGCGCAAATCCGGGCGCGAGCCCCGCCGCCAGCGCGGCGGCAAGAAACAGGCGCAGGAACAGCGGCAAGCGCCCGCTCAGGGGATCGAACACGGCCCAGCCGGCCAGGCGGGCAAAGGCGTACAGCCAGGCCAGAAGCGCCGTTTCGCTAACGATCATGGCGAATCGCCGCCCCGGATGATGAAACGGCGATTCGCCATGACCGTTCCCCGCCTCCGTCCCACTGCTCGCAAGGGACGCGCGGTCGGTGCTGCATGCCGCTTCACGCCTGGCGGCCTCATTCGATGCGGGCCGGAAAATCGGTCAGCAGCGTGCGCGCGAAATCGACGAGCAGCCCGCTCATCCAGCCGCCCATGAGGACAAGCACGAGCAGCACGACGATCAGCCGGGGCACGAAGGACAGACCGGGATCGGGAATCTGCGTGGCGGCCTGGAACAGGCCGACGGCAAAGGCTACCGCCAGCGCTGCCAGCAGCGCCGGCGCCGCGATCGTCAGGGCAAGCCAGAGCGTGTCGCGGGCCAGGTCTTCCATCAGAAACTCGCGAGCAGGGAGCCGACCAGCAGGTGCCAGCCGTCGACGGTGACAAAGAGCAGCAGCTTCAGCGGCAGCGACACCAGTTGCGGCGGCAGCATGATGATGCCAAGCGCGGTCAGCACCGCGGCCACGACGAGGTCGATGACGAGAAAGGGCAGGATGACCATGAAACCGATCTGGAAAGCGGTGTTCAGTTCGCTGGTGAGGAAGGCCGGCGCCAGCGCCGCCAGTGGCACCGTTTCGGCACGCTTCGGATCGGCGGCCTTGTCGTCGCCGAGAAAGAGTTCGAGGTCTTCGGCGCGCGTCTGTCTCAGCATGAAGTCCTTCAGCGGTCCGGCCGCCTTCGCCGCCGCGTCGTCGAGCGTCAGGGCCCCTGCGAGATAAGGCTGCCAGGCTTCGCCATCGATGTGTTTCAGCGCGGGCGACATCACGAAAATCGTCAGCAACAGGGCCAGGCCGGTCAGCACCAGATTCGGCGGCGTCTGCGCGCCGCCCAGCCCCTGGCGCAACAGGTAGAGCACCACGGCGATGCGGGCGAAGGCGGAGAACGCGAGCAGCAGCGCCGGCAGAAAGGGGACGAGGAAGAGCCAGGGCAGGCTCGCGGCGGGAACGCCCAGCACCTGCCCGCCAGGGTTCACCGCGAGCAGCGGCAGGCCGGGCTCCGCTCCCAGCGCCGGCAGGGCGAACAGCGCCGGCGCGAGCATCCAGACGGGTTTCATGGCTCGGGCTCCGCGGGTTTTGGCAGGCTGTGGATGAGACGCACGTTGCCGCCGCCGACGCCGAGCACGAGCCAGGTTCCGGCCACTTCGACCAGCACTACCCGCTCGCGCGCGCCGACCGCCGTCGCGGCGACGACTTTCACCACGCCTGTGCCCGCCCTGCCGGGCAGGTAGCGGCGCAGCACCCAGGCCAGCGCGACGAAGCCGCCAAGGATGAGCAGCAGGCTCACAAGCACGCTCGCCAGCCCCGATACCGCATCGGCGGCGGCCCAGGCAGGCAGCGGCAGGCAGCCGAGCACGAGTCCGGACGCACGCGCGTTCATGCGCGGATCGCCTCGCGCGCCCAGCGCGTCATCGCCTGCGCGTCGGGCAGGGCCAGCGCCAGACAGGCCACCGCCTGGCATCCGTCCAGCCGCCAGGCCAGAACCGCTGGCGCCTTGCCCGGCCGTTCGAGCCAGCGCTCCGCGAGCACCGCGTCGAGGGTCGCGGCAAGGCCGCGCGGCACGAAGGGAACAGGGCCGCACCCGGCTCCGCCGCCCAGGCGGCGGGCGAGCCACACTGCGGCCAGTGTGCCGTCGATACGCCAGACCGGATGCGCGACGGCTGCCGCGTCCGGCGCCGCGCAGGGGGTCGGCGTCAGGTGCAGGCGCAGGCGCGCGGACAGCGCGGCGGCAAGCGCCTGACCGAGGCGGATGGCCAGGTCGTCCGCCGGCGCGGCGAAAAACGCGGCCTCGTCGGCGGACAGCGTCGCCAGAGCGGACGGTGTCGCGCGCGTCAAGGCCGTCGCCTCGCGTCACGGTGCATGCGTTCCACGCCTTCGTCGTGCTGCCGCTGTTCGGCACGCCGTTCGACGATGGCGACCTGCGCGCGATGACGCGCCTGCAAAAGACGCAGCGCCTTGACGCGCCGCGCCTCGGCGAGCCATTCGGCCAGCCGCGCCTGCCAGGCGGCATGCGCGGCGTCGATGGCCGCGCGCGCAGCCTGCATTTCCTCGGCCTGCGCGTGGCGCATGCGGTCGGCTTCGCGCAGTTGTCCGGCCGCCACGCCCGCTTTCAGATCCAGCGCCAACAGTGCGATGTGCGCGTCGCGCAGCGCCGCCAATTGCACCGCGCGGCCGCGCGCGCGCAGCCAGACGCCATGCGCCTGTTTGACCGCGCGCGCCAGCGCCTCGCTGCGCCGCTCGGCGATTTCCAGCACGCGGGCGAGTGCGAAGGATTTCATGAGAGCACGCCGGCCAGTCCGTCGCGCGCGTCGGCGAGCGTCGCGCGTTCGCGCATGCCCTGCATCAGGTAGCCCTGCATGCGCGGATAAAGGTGCACGGCCTCGTCGAGCACGAGGTCGGCGCCGGGCACATAGGCGCCGACGGCGAGCAGGTCGCGGCTGCGCAGGTAGCGCGAGTAGAGATATTTGAAACGGCGCGTGCGCTCGAGTTCGTCGTCGCAAAGCAGGTCGGGCTGGGCGCGGCTGATCGAAGCCTCGATGTCGATGGCGGGATACTGCCCGGCGTCGGCGAGATCGCGGGAAAGTACGATGTGGCCGTCGAGGATCGCGCGCGCCGCGTCGGCGACGGGGTCCTGCTGGTCGTCGCCTTCCATCAGCACGGTGAAAAAGGCGGTGATCGAGCCGCCGTCGCCGCGGCCGTTGCCGGCACGCTCGGCCAGCTGCGGCAGCTTGGCGAACACCGAAGGCGGATAGCCCTTGGTCGCCGGCGGCTCGCCGATGGCGAGCGCCACTTCGCGCTGCGCCATGGCGTAGCGGGTGAGTGAATCCATGATGAGCAGCACGTGGCGGCCCTGGTCGCGGAAATATTCGGCGATCGACATGGCATAGGCTGCGCCGTTCAGGCGCATGAGCGGCGGGTGATCCGCCGGCGCCGCCACCACGACCGCGCGTGACATGCCTTCGGCGCCGAGGATGCGGTCGATGAATTCCTTCACCTCGCGGCCGCGTTCGCCGATCAGGCCGACCACCACAACGTCGGCTTCGGTGTAGCGCGCCATCATGCCGAGCAAGATGCTCTTGCCGACACCGGAGCCGGCGAACAGGCCGAGCCGCTGCCCGCGTCCCACGGTCAAAAGGCCGTTGATCGCGCGCACGCCCACGTCCAGCGTCTTCTGGATCGGCGCGCGTTCGAGCGGGTTGATCGGCCGGCTGTAGAGCGGCACGCGGCGCTCCTGGGCGATCGCGCCCTTGCCGTCGAGCGGCCGGCCGGCGCCGTCGAGCACGCGGCCGAGCAGTTGTTCACAGACCGGCACCTGGCGCACGCGATCCTGGGCACGCCGGCGCGGCACGTAACGCAGCCCCGGACGCGGCGGCTGCGCCGCCAGCGGATTGTCGGGCACGACGCGTGCACCGGGCATGACGCCGTAGATGTCGGTGGCGGGCATGATGAACAGCCGGTCGCCGGAAAAACCGGCGACTTCGGCCTCGATGTTCTGTCCGCCGGGAATCTGGATATGGCACTGGCTGCCGACCGGCAGGCGCAGCCCCACCGCTTCCATCACCAGACCGGAAACGCGCGTCAGCCGCCCGCTGCCGACGATGGGCGCGGCCCAGTTCACCGCGCGCCGGCAGTCGGCGAGGTATTCGCGCAGACGGACGGTGCGATCCATCATTCGATCCAGTCGAGCTTGGCGCCGAGCACCTGCACCACCTGCCGCCAGCGCGCCGGCAGCGTGGCGTCGAGGTCGCCCTGCGGGGTTTCGACGAGGCAGCCGCCGGGCGCGATGCGCGCGTCCTCGACGATGCGCAGGCGGGTCTTGTCGAGCACCTGTTCGAGATGCGGGCGCACCCGCGCGGCGTCGTCCGGATGCAGCAGGAGTCGCGCCTCGCGGCTGGATTCGGCCATCTGCTTCAAGGCCAGCCTGACCACGTCGAGCACGCGTTCGGGACGCGCGGCGAGTTCGCCGGCGACGACCTGGCGCGCCACGTCGAGCGCCAGATCGAGCACCCTGTCGGCCAGGCGGAAATCGAAATTGTCGAGCGCGTCGGAAAAATCGTCCGCCAGTTGCCGCATGCGCGCACCGCTGGCGTCGGCTTCCGCCCGGCCGGCCGCGAGTCCTTCGGCGTAGCCCTCGGCGCGGGCGATTTCGCGCAGGCGCGCGCATTCGGCGGCGTTGTCCTCCGGCGCGGGCGCGGCGGGGGCCGGCGCCGGCGTCTCCCAGTGATCGAACGCGCTCGCGTCGTTTTCCGTTCTCATGCTGGCGTCACCTCGCCGAAGCGCAGCGCACCGCTGGCGGCCAGGCGGCGCAGCAGTTCGCCGGCCTCGGTCCGCGCCGCTTCGATTTCCGTCACCGGCACCGCACCCAGGGTGTCGAGATCGTCTTTCATGCGCAGCGCGGCGGCCGGACTCATCACCGCGGCGAGCGCGGCGAGCACGCGGCCGTCGCCGCCCTTCAGGGCGACAAGCAGGGTGCGCGCGCCGATGTGGCGCAGGAAGGTCTGGCGACCCGCCTCGTCGAGACGCGCCAGGTCCTCGAATTCGTAGGCGTGCGCGCGCAGCCGTGCGGCGAGTCCGGCGTCGTCACGGTCGATGCGCGCCAGCGCTGCGGCGGCGCTGCCTTCGTTCATGCGTTCGAGCAGGTGCGCGGCGGCGGCTTCGCCTGCTTCGGGCGCGGCCGGCGCAAGACCGGCCAGCCAGTCGTCGAGTTCGTCCAGCATGTCGGCGTCGGGCGCCTCCTGCTTCGCCAGATCGCGCAGTGCATCGGCACGCAGCGCGGCCGGCAGCAGTTCGAGCACGGCGGCAGCCAGATCGCGCGGCAGACGCGCCGCGACCGCGGC
>CAZOVQ010000048.1:0-10851 GCA_964583195.1 uncultured Thiobacillus sp. | reverse complement strand
ATTGTCTCAGATCGCGCCGCCGGGCGTGGCGAGGAATAAATCAGTGTTTCCCTAAGGTAGCCCACGGCTCCGGAGATGATCGCAGTCAGAAAAACTACACCTGTTCGCTCACGCTCCGGAGTCCCTCCAATAAAAATCAGCAGCAGACCAACAATCCCGACGACGAACAGTGCGACCACGTATGCCACGAATGTCCACCAGCTGACCTTCAGATCATGCTGATGCTGACTTTCTTCCTTCCTCAGCCGGGAGGCTTCCTCTGCACCGGATTCGTCCGATTTCCATTCGATCTTGCCCTTCCCCGAATTGAGGTCGAGCGTGCTCAAAGGCCGATCACCTCGGTTTCAAGGGTTTGCTCGGGCTTTGCGAAGCCCAGTTTCAGGCCCTGTTTCTTTTTGTCCAGCGCCGCCAGGTACAGGGTCAATGCCTTCCGGACAAGTTCGGACCGAGAGTTTCCGGTCTCCTCGGCAGCCTTGTTGATCTCGCGATCAAGCTCGTCAGAGAGGATCAATTGTGCGCGAACGGTTGCCATATATCACTCCTTTTACCAATGGTCACCCAACTGTGGTGTGTACCAAAGCTGTGGATATGTGTGTATTTTATACACAATAAAAGAGTGGTTTGCAAGTTGCCTAATCCCATCTATACAGCCGCGATCAGGGATATTTGACCAAGTTCTGGGCTTGTTTTGCCAGTTTTTCAGTTGAAATGCGCGTTCCACTCGAAACCCGCCACCTGTTCCAGTCCAAAACCGCCATCCATTCCAATTGAAACCCGCCACCTGGGCCGGTTGTTTGGTTGCAGTCTGATTCAGGCCGGAGACTACTTATCAGAATCGGGCTTCTCTGGCTTCGCAAGGGCTCGCTGAGAGCATCGTCCCGCAATCTCCATTGCCGCCTCCCACTTACCTTCAAGTCGGGCGACCCGTCGATCAATATCCCGGACTTCCCCGGCCAGATCGCTGATCTGCGTCGAGGCCAGCTTCACCTCATCCACGAGTTTAGCCGCTTCGCGCAGGGCTTCCAGCGCATCCTTGACGACGCTCATGCTGCCTTGCGCCCGATCCCGTCACGCCGCTCACGAAGCTCGGCGATGAGCCCAGATACCTCGTTTATTGCGTTTGCCAGGGCATGGCTGGCTTCGGCGGTCGAGGACTTGAGCGCCTCGGTGAGCCTTGCCAGCTCCTGCTCGTCGGCGCTGGGCTCGAATCGCTGACGGATCAATTCCCCTACGCTGACTTTCTCGGCAGCCGCTTCCTGGTGTAGCCGGGCTTTCAGCCCAGGAGGAGCCACAAATTCTATGCGCTCTGTTTTCATGGTGAGGATTACGGCTCCGTATACGTTTCCGTAAGATTAGTCAGGATCCTTTCCAGGGTCAAGCGGATTTCCCGGTTTTTTGCTCTCCCCCTGCTGAATTCGTTTGGCCCGTGGATGTGCCCGGTCATAGACCTTGGCCAGATGCTGCCAGTCCAGGTGGGTGTATATCTGGGTGGTTGAGATATTCGCGTGTCCGAGCAATTCCTGGACGGCCCGCAGATTGCCGGATGACTGAAGCAAGTGGCTGGCGAAGGCATGCCGGAGCATGTGGGGATGCACCGGCTGGCTGAGTTCAGAACCTCTGGCCCAGATGTTGAGCCTGACTTGCACGCTCCGCTGCGACAGCCGCCCGCCTGCCTTGCTGATGAACAGCGCTTGCTCGTCGTTACCGTTCCGCAAAATGTCCCGCCACGGCAGCCAAGCCTTGATCGCCCTCACCGTACAACTGCCGATCGGCACGATGCGGGTCTTGCTGCCCTTCCCTGTGACGCGGGCCAAGCCCTCCTTCAGGTCGACATCGCGGAAGTTCAGGCCGGTCAGCTCGCTGAGCCGCAGGCCTGCGGAATACAGGATCTCGAACATGGCGCGGTCGCGGGCAAGGAGCGCATCGTCATCGATCCTGGCGGAGGATTCCCGGTTGTCCAGAAGCTGGGTGCAGGCATCCGGCGACATCGTTGGAGGGAGCTTGCGCCGGACTTTGGGGCCTTTGAAGCCTGCGCAGGGGTTGTTGGCATACCCCAGTCTGTGGACGGCAAACCCGTAGAAACCCCGCCAGCTGGAAAGGTGTCGGGCGAGGCTGGTTGCGGACAGTCCCCGCTTCCTGATCCGGATCACGACCTGTCGGATGTGCTCCGCCGTAGCCTTTTGCGCTGTGATGTCCTGTGCTTCCAGACCTTCCAGCAAGTCATCCAGATCGTGTCGATAGCTGTATACGGTATGGGGAGAGAGCCGTTTTTCAGCGGCGATGTAGGTCAAGTAGCGCTCGACATCCAGGCGGCATGCCGTTTCACGCTTCTCGTCGGAGGGGGTGTCTGATCTCATGGTCTCGGGTCAGCGGCGGGCCGAAGCCCGCCGTTTGTGTTGCAACTCATTGTAATTCCCGGAGCGTATGTTGTTTGCGAATTGCATACGCGATGCGTGAGTGCATGTCATTGCCCGGAGGCCTTCTCGATCTGCTCGGCCACCAGGTAGGTCAGCAGACGATCAGCGAGTCGGCCGTGTTTTTCCTCGGTGTCTGGATGGCGATACTTGTCGACGATGCCCGCCACCATCTCGTCGAGAGCCTTCTCGCCCGTCATCAGGGTATCCACCACCCGCCCGTATGGAGTTTGGTGATATCGCTGCCGGCGCGCTCGACATCGTTCTCGATGCGACCGAGCAGCGCGCAGGCCTCCCGCAACAAATCCGCCTCGGATTCCGTCAGGATCGACTGGGGGAAGCTGTAGCCCCCCCACGCCCGCTTATCGGTGACGGCTTTATTGCCGGCTGCAACATCGACGAAGCCGCGCAGCCGGGATGGGTATCATCGGCAGTGCAATCTGACAGAGGGGAAGGCTTCAGATGGGAAATCTCGTAACCGGAGACGATGGCCTGCCGGCCGAGGATGTGGGTCACTGGGCAAAACAGAAGCACGACTACCCCGGCATCCTGCAGGCGGGCACGCCGGACGCACCCTACTACACCAATTCCTCGCAACTGCCGGTGGGCTTCACGGATGATGCTTTTGAAGCCCTGGCGCGGCAGGACGACCTGCAGCGCAAGTACACCGGCGGCACCGTGCTGCATCTTTACATGTCCGAGCATATTTCTTCCGCTGACGCGTGCCGGAAGCTGGTGCGGCGCGCACTGGAACGCTTCCGCCTGCCCTACCTCACCATCACGCCGACCTTTTCGATTTGCCCCCAACACGGCTATCTCGCCGGCGAGCACGAGTTCTGCCCCAAGTGCGACGAGGAAGCCCTGTCCCGCAAACGCGCTATTGCAGCCTGACCCCCAAAGGAGACCCGCATGAACGACCTGACCCTTCCGGCCGGAATCATCGATACCGCCGCCATGCTGAAAGACGAGGAACGTACCCGCTGCGAGGTGTGGACCCGCGTGATGGGCTACCACCGTCCGGTAACGAGCTTCAACAAGGGCAAGAAAAGCGAGCACCGCGAGCGGCGTTTCTTCGTCGAGGACCGCTGCGGGATGGAATGAGCATGCTCCGCGTCGGTGGCCTCACCCCGCTCTCGACCACTGACTGGCCCGGCATGCTGACCGCGGTGGTGTTCTGCCAGGGATGCCCCTGGCGTTGCAGCTATTGTCACAACCCGCATCTGATTCCCGCACGCGGCGAGCACGAAATCCCCTGGGACGAGGTGCTGGCTTTCCTGCACCGCCGTCGCGGATTGCTCGACGGCGTGGTGTTCTCCGGCGGTGAACCCACGGCCCAGTCCGGACTCGTCGATGCGGTGCGCGAGGTGCGTGCGCTCGGATTCAAAATCGGCCTGCACACCGGCGGCGCCTACCCGCGTCGGCTCGCCGGCGTTCTGCCGTGGCTCGACTGGGTAGGACTCGATGCCAAGGCCCCGTTCACCGAGTACGCGCGCATCACTGGCGTTGCCGGCAGCGGCGAGGCGGCGCTCGCCAGCCTCGACACCGTGCTGGCTTCCGGCGTCGAAACTGAAATTCGTACCACCGTACATCCGTCGCTGCTGGCCGACGCCGAGGTTCTGGCGCTGGCCCGCACCCTCGCGGCGCACGGGGTGCGGCGTCAGAGGCTTCAGGCTTTCCGCAGCACCGGCTGTACCGACCCGAGCCTTGCCCCCCATCACGCGGACGGGTCCGCCTGGGCACGGCTTGAGGCCGACGTCGCTGCCGCCTTCCCGCCACCGCCCTGAAGCCGCGCATGCGCCGGGCCGCCTGATCGCGCGGGCGTGAGTGATTGACCCCGGGGCCGGTTCTGGGGCATTTTCACGGCTGTCCCCGGAATTTCCGTGCGCCATGTTTCCCATTGCCCGCCCTTCCCCCCTGCTGCCCTGCCTGCTGGCCGCATCGCTCGCGATCCTTGCCGGCGGTCAGGCCCGCGCCAGCGCGCAGGACAACACCGGCAGCGTGATCCTGCGCATGTGCAAAAGCGGGGACAAGGTGAAAATGCTGTCGCTGATGTGCCGCAGTTATCTCAACGGCTACCTCGACGCGGCGCTCTGTTGCAGCCGGGGCAAGGCGCCCTTCTGCCTCGACGATGCCGGGCGCGAAGGCGCGCCGGCCGCGGTGGTGGGCTGGATCGAGGCGCATCCGGAATCCCTGGAGCAACCGGCGGGCGAGGTGCTGAAGAAAGCCTTGGCCGCACGTTTTCCGTGCACAGAAAGGAAATAGTCATGCATGGCGCGGTATGTCTGGCGTTCTGCCTGTTCGCCGTTTCCGCGCACGCGGGTGACGGCGTGGTGGCGGCCTCGCATCCGGCCGCGGCGGCGGCCGGCGCGCGGCTGCTGGCCGAGGGCGGCAATGCCGTCGATGCGGCGGCGGCGGTGCAGTTCGCGCTCAATGTGGTCGAACCGCAGTCTTCGGGCCTGGGCGGCGGCGGGTTCATGATGATCCATCTGGCCAGAACCGGAGAAACCTTCATCGTCGATTCGCGCGAGCGTGCACCGGCGGCGGCCAGCGCCGACCAGTTCGCGCCGGATGGCCTGCCCATGCCGTTTGCCCAGGTTTCGCGCAGCGGCCTCGCGGTCGGCGTACCCGGCACGCTGCGTGGTATCGATACGGCCTTGCAGCGCTGGGGCTTGAAGCCATTGGCGGCAACGCTCGCGCCGGCGATCGAACTGGCCGAACACGGTTTCCGCGTCAACCGCTTTCTTGCCGAGGACATCGCAAACGATGACGGGCGTACCTCGCTGTATCCGGAAACGGCGGCGATCTTCCGTCCGGACGGGGTGCCGCTTGCCGAGGGCGACTGGCTGGTGCAGCCCGATCTGGCGAAAACTTTGAAGCTGATTGCGGCCCGAGGCCCGGATGCTTTCTATCGCGGCCCGATTGCCCGCGCGCTCGTCGCGGCGCAGCGACGTGCGCATCCCGCGCTGGGCAACGATGGACGCGGCCGGATGACGATGACCGATCTGGCACGCTACGAGGTGGTGATACGCAAACCGCTCATGGGCCGTTTTCGCGGCTGGACGCTCGCGACCATGCCGCCACCGTCTTCCGGTGGCCTGACGATGCTGGAAATACTCGGCCTGCTGGAACGCTTTCCGCTTGGCGATACCGCGCAAGGCTATGGCTTCGGCAGCGCGAAAACGCTGCACGTCATGATCGAGGCGATGCGCCTGGCCTTTGCGGACCGCGCGCGCTGGATCGGCGACGACGATGCCGCGCCGCTGCCGCGCGCCGGCCTGCTGCATCCGGACTATCTCGCCGCGCGCAGCGCGCGGATTCGGCCTGATCGCCGCATGGACACGCCAGATGCCGGCGACCCGTCGCCATGGGAGGCAGCCGCCCCGCCCAGGCCCGCGCGCATCCGCACGGAAAGCCCGCACACCACGCACTTTTCCGTGATCGACCGCTGGGGCAACGCGGTCAGCTACACCAGCACCATCGAATACACCTGGGGTTCGGGCATCACGGTGCCGGGCCACGGCTTCCTGCTCAACAACGAACTCACCGACTTCAACTTCCTGCCCGCCGCCGATCCGGCCACGGGCGATCCGGGCGCCAACGACGTTGCGCCGAACAAGCGCCCGCGTTCAAGCATGGCGCCGACGATGCTGTTCATCGACGGCGCCTTCCGCGCGGCCTACGGCTCGCCGGGCGGCGCCAGCATCATCAATACGGTGCTGAACGTCACGCTCGATCTCGTCGAGCACGGGATGACGATGCAGCAGGCCATCGACGCGCCACGCCTGTCGGTCGTCGATGCACAGGGCGCACTGCGATGCGAAGCCGGGCGCGCCTTCATGCGCCCGGCTTTTTCCCTCGCGACGCAGGAAGCGCTCAGCGCACTCGGGCACATCGGTCTCGGCGACCCTGGAACGGAAGGCTGTAGCGCTGCCATGGGTTCGGTGCAGGCAGTGGGGATAGACCCTGAAACCGGGGCGCACTTCGGTGCCGCCGACGCGCGTCGCGAAGGCGCCGTCGTATACGCCAAGGCCGCACCCGCCGCTCAGGCGAGACGGATGGACGACTGCGCTGCCTCCGCCGCCAGCCGGGCGGCAAACGCCTCGGCCGGCATGGGCCTGCCGAACAGATAACCCTGGAGCCGGTCGCACCCCATGCCGGCAAGCACGGCGTGCTGCGTTTCTTCCTCCACGCCTTCGGCCACGACTTCCAGACCCAGCGCGTGGGCGAGGTCGACGATCCTGCCGACGATGGCCTGCTGCCGTGCGTCGTGCGGCAGTTCGCGTATGAAGGCCCGGTCCAGCTTGAGCACGTCGGCCGGAAGCTGGGTCAGGTAGACCAGCGACGAATAGCCGGTACCGAAATCGTCGAGCGCGATGCCGATACCCATTTCGCGCAGGCTGCGCAGTGTGGCACGGATTTCGGGCGCCTCGTTCGCCGCTGTCGCTTCGAGAATTTCGATTTCGATGCGCTCGGAAACAAGACGATGCCGGACGAGCAGGCTGGCGAGCCTGCCGGCAAGATCCATTTCCTTGAAATTCGACGGCGACAAGTTCACCGAAACCGGAATTGGCGGCAATCCCTGGCGATCCCATTCGGCCATCTGCGCGCAGGCTCGCGACATGACCCAGTCGGCGAGCCAACGCTCGCTGCCCATTTCGGCGAACAGAGGAATGAAACGGCCGGGCGGAACCAGGCCGTGCACGGGAGAATTCCAGCGGATCAGCGCCTCGGCGCCGATGATCCTGCGCGTGCGCGTCGCGACCTTGGGCTGGTAATGGAGCACGAATTCGTCGCGTTCGATGGCAGTGCGCAACCCCTGGATCAATTCAAAATGCGCTTTCGCCGCGTCGCCGAGGCTGCGCGAATAAAAACCGTAACTGCCGCGCCGGCTGCGCTTTGATTCGTACATCGCGGCGTCGGCCATCTTGAGCAGTTCCTCGAAATCAACCGCGTCGGCCGGATAGCACGCGATGCCAATGCTGACCTGCGAACCGATGCTGCGCCCGGACAACTGCGCGGGTTCGGCCAGTGCGCGGTTGATGATGCGCGCCTGCGTATCGATTTGCCGCACCGCCTCGTCGCGGTGCAGGCCGGGCAGCAGCAGTACGAATTCGTCGCCGCCCACCCGCGCCGCCAGGCTGTCCGCACCCATGACCGTCTGCAGGCGGCGTGCGGTTTCGAGCAGCAGTTGATCGCCCGCAGCATGGCCGAGATTGTCGTTGACGTTCTTGAAATCATCGAGATCGACGAGCATCACCGCCACCACGCGATTCTGCTGCTGCGCGCGGGCCAGCGCCTCGTCCGCGCGTTCGCGCAGCAGAATGCGGTTGGGCAGTCCGGTCAGCGCGTCGTAGTGTCCCTGCCGATAGAGTTTTTCCGCCCAGGCGATGTTCGAGATCACCACCGCCAGACGGTCGGCGAGTGCAAGCCCGGTCTTTACTGCCTCATCCGGATCGACCGGCGATCCCGCCCAAGCGAGGATGAGCAGCGCCTCCAGCCGCGCATTGGCGCGCACCGGAAAAACCAGCGCCTTGCATGGGCTCCGTGCCCTGCCGTTGTTCACACATATCTGACAGACACGCGCCGCCGCGTCGTCGTCGAACGCGTACCAAGTTAAGTCCTCCCTGGCGGACAGGAGAAATGCAACGTCCGTGCCGTCGAGCAGCTTGTCGTCGCTGGCTCCCCCGGCATCCGAGAAATGCAGGCGGCCGCCACCGCCGTCCAGACGCAACACGCCCGCAATGTCGCACGGCAAGGCCTGGTGGATATGCCGCATGAGCGATGCAACGACGTCTCCCATGTTCAAACGGCCAAGAATGACGCGATCGAGTTCTGTCAGCAATCGCAAGATATGGAATTTCCCCTGCAGTGACGCCGACATGTGATTGAACGATTGCGCCAGCAGGCCGAATTCATCATCGCCGACACTCTCCACCCGTGCCGAGAACTCGCCCGCCGACAAGGCTCGCGTGCCTTCCAGCAGGCGATCGAGCGGACGCAGGATGCGGCGTATCAGGGCCGAGGCCAAAAACAACGCCAGGCTGATCGCCAGCAGCGCGGCCGCGACGAAAATCAGGCGGAACTGGTTCAGACCATGCAGCAAATCGGACTCGGCTTCGGCAGCCAGGACGATCAGGCCCGGATGCGCATAGGCCGCCCGCAGCGGAATCCGCCAGAGACGTCCACTGAAGGGCTTGCCGGCGACGCTCCAGACAAACGCTGGCGCATTCGCCGCGGTTGCTCCGGCGGTCAGGAGCGCCGCCGGGGGCGTCTGGATGCCGGGCGAGCAGAAGAATGGCCGATAGCTGGTGTCAAAGACACAATAGTGTTCGGGCGCCGCATCGTTGCGCCAGATCGTTTCCATGTTGAGCCGAGCGAACCAGACCACGCCGCTGCCCGGGTTCTGCCACAGCAGACCCGCTTCCGCACCGGGCGCCAGACGCAGCACGGTCTTGCCCTGTGCCAGATAATGCGCCTGCTCGGGTGTCAGGTGCGGTGCCGCGAGGCGCTCAATACCGCTGAAGCCTTCGGGCGGACGCGCAGCACCTGATTCCAGTTCGCTTCGAAGCAGCATCGCCCGCCAATTGAATTCCTGCACCAGGCTCAGGCCCAGCGCCTTGCTATCCTCGCGCAGCCGGCGGTCGTGAAGTTCAAGCAGCGTGTCGCTGACGCGGAGATAGGCGAACGCGGCCAGCCCGCCCAGCGGCAACAGGGCCGCGATCAGGAAAAGTGCGAACAGCCGTCGACCGAACTGGCTTGTCAGGTGCAGGGCGGGCACGCGTCAGTGTTCCGAAGCCAGCCCAATGTAGCCCCCGTTGCCGGCACGGATGATATTGTCGCGCGCACGCGCGCCGGTGATCTGCGTCTGCGTCCGACCGTCGGGGCCTGTGCTGTACAGGTCGTAATCACTGTTCAGGGGATTGAGGTTCCTGTCCCTGCGCACGGCACCGTTAGGAGGTGGAGGAAGCACGTCGATCGCGAGATAGCCGTAGGCATTGCCCCAGGGGTCGGTGCCGGGCAGGCCCGCGCCCAGTTGCGCCAGGCTGCCGGGAAACGTGCCGTTGAGGGTGCGGAAACGCTCGATCGCCATCTCGAACATGCCGATGTCCCGGACCGCCTGCGCCCGGCGCGTGCGCTCGATGTAGCCCTGATAGGCAGGCACCGCGATCGCGGTCAGGGTCGCCAGGATCACGACCGCGATCATCGCCTCGAGCAGCGTGAAACCGCGGCTCCGGCAAGGGCGGGCGGGCACCGGAAGCGCGCCGGCCTGTTTCGGGCCTGATTCGGTGAGCGGCATGGGGGAGAGGGCAGCGTGAATGGATTCCGTACCCTGCTCTACGGCCGGCGCGCGGCAGGACTTGAGCGGACGGTGTGTGCGCCCTACTCCCCGTGGGTTACAGCGCCGCGTCGGTGCGAAGCACGCCCACCGCGATTCCCTCGATCACCAGTTCACCGCGCGCGGCATCGATGACGATGGGCTCGAAGTCCGGGTTCTCGGGCAGCAGGCGCAGATTGCGACCGCGTCTGTCCAGACGCTTCACCGTCACTTCGTCGCCCAGGCGCGCTACCACGATCTGGCCGTGCCTCGCCTCGGCGGTCTTGTGCACCGCCAGCAGATCGCCATCGAGAATCCCGGCGTCCTTCATACTGAGGCCGCGCACGCGCAACAGATAGTCCGCGCGCGGGATGAACAGCGCGGCGTCCACGTGCACATGCCGTTCGATGTGCGCCTGCGCAAGAAGCGGGCTGCCCGCAGCGACCCGCCCCACCAGCGGCAGCCCCCCGCCCCCCGCCAGACGGATGCCGCGCGAAGTGCCCGGCACCAGTTCCAGCACGCCCTTCTTCGCCAGCCCCCTGAGATGCGCTTCCGCCGCATTGGGCGAACGGAAGCCAAAGCGCTCGGCAATTTCGGCCCGTGTAGGCGGCAGCCCCGTGGTCTCCATCCATTCCCGGATCATGGCGAGGATTTCTTCCTGACGCTGGGTGAGATCGCGCATCGGGCTTTCCTTTCTAACTGTTGTTATATACAGTTGTAAATATGAACAGTATAAAGTCCGCAGCGAAAAAAACAACGCGCGCTGTCCGGCGCGACCGGAGCAACCCACATGAAACTCGGAAAGATCAGCCCTCTGGCATTCACCCGCATGAAGCAGCGCGGCCTCAGCATCGACGCGCTCGACGCGCTGCTTGCCCGCGGCCACGCTGAACGTCAGCCTGACGGCGCACGGATCGTTTACCTGGACAGCCCCCTGACCGCGCCCGGCTGGGCCGGACGTCCGCAGCCCCGGCTATATGCCGTGCTGGATGCGGCGGGAGACGTGTTGACCCTGGAATGGCGGGTACGTTGAACCGCCCGGATTCGCAAGGGGGCAAGAGGCATTTGCATTCGTGGCGGAGAGGGGGGGATTCGAACCCCCGTTAGGTTATTCACCTAAAC
>CAZOVQ010000047.1:0-10954 GCA_964583195.1 uncultured Thiobacillus sp. | reverse complement strand
TCCTCTTCCGTGCCGGAAGACTGGCTCGCCATCATCAACAGCTACGGCGGCGACATGGGGCAGACCTACGGCGTGCCGGTTGAAGAAATCGTCGAAGGCATCAAGAACGGCGTGCGCAAGGTCAACATCGACACGGATCTTCGCATGGCGTCCACCGGCGCGATTCGCAAGCACCTCGCCGAAAACAAGGCCAACTTCGACCCGCGCAAGTTCCTCAAGGAAGCGACCAAGGGCATGAGCGAAATTTGCAAAGCCCGCTACGAAGCCTTCGGTGCGGCTGGCCAGGCGAGCAAGATCAAGAAGGTCTTCAACCTGGAAGAAATGCAGAAGCGCTACGACAAGGGCGAGCTCGACCCCAAGGTCAATTGAGCGTTGGCGCTTGAGCAAAGATGTAAAAAAGGATGCTTTGGCATCCTTTTTTATTGCTGGACAGGGTGACGGGTTCTATATATATTTATATAAGGATTTCGTTATCCTGATTTTGTTTGTTTTTTCTTTCGACTTCACCAGGAGAAGCCTCATGATCAAACTGACTGCCCTGATCGTTCTCGCCCTTGCCACTCTGCCGGCCCAGGCGAGCCCGGAACTCGCGAACAAGAGCCGCTGCATGTCCTGCCACCAGGTCGACAAGAAAATGCTCGGCCCCTCGTTCAAGGAAATTGCCGCCAAGTACAAAGGGCAGAAGGACGCGGAATCGGTGCTGGCCGAAAGCACCGAAAAAGGCGTGAAAGGCAAATGGGGCAAGATTCCGATGCCGCCGCAGAAGCACGTTTCACCAGCCGATGCGAGCGCCCTGGCGAAGTGGATACTGTCGCTGTAATTCCGTTCGACAGTCAGCCCAGCATCGCCTTCAGCGCGGCCAGCCGGTCTTTGCCGCTGGCCTTGGATTCGACATCGGCGACGGCGTCCGGGGAGTGGACGCCGTCGCCCAGCTCCTCGATGAATCGCGAGGGCTCGCACGCCACCGATTCGCGGGCCCGTTTGCGTCGCGCGCAGTAAGTCAGCGTCAGCGATTTGCGCGCACGCGTCACGCCGACATACATCAACCGGCGCTCTTCCTCCAGCCGACCTTCATCGACCGCATCGCGGTGCGGCAGGATATTCTCCTCCACGCCGACCAGGAACACATGGCCGAACTCCAGCCCTTTGGCGGCGTGCAGCGTCGATAGCCTCACTGCGTCGGGTTCCGCTTCGTCTCGGCCCTCAAGCAAGGTGATGAGGGCGATGGTCTGCGTCAGTTGCAGCAGATTCTTCTCGTCTTCCTCGCCTTTCCTGGCAAACCAGGCGGCAAATTCGAGCACATTGTTCCATTTGTTCTGCGCTGCGCGCGGGTCATCCTGATCGAACAGCCAAGCCTCGTAGCCGATCGCCTTCAGTAATTCGTCCAGCAGTTCACCGGCCGGCTGGCGTTCGGCCCGTTCGCCGATGCGGTTGACGAACTGGCAGAACTCGGTGAGCGGCGCGAGCTGGCGCTCGCCGATCTGCGCCGCGGCCGCGGCCGAGAACACCGCCTCGAATAGGCTGACGTGCAGCGTCGCGGCGACCTGCCCGAGCTTTTCCAGCGTGGCGGCGCCGATGCCGCGCCTGGGCGTGGTCACGGCGCGGATGAAGGCCGGGTCGTCGTCGCCGTTGGCGATCAGCCGCAGGTAGGCGATCACGTCCTTGATTTCGCTCTTGTCGAAGAACGACTGTCCACCCGAGAGCTGGTAGGGAATTTTCTCATTGCGCAAGGCCTGTTCGAACCCACGCGCCTGATAGTTGCCGCGGTACAGGATCGCATAATCGCGCCACGCGGTGCGGTTCTGGAACTTGTGCGACAGCAGCCGCATGACGACCGATTCCGCTTCGTGCTCGTCGTCCTTAGCCGGCATCACCTGGATCGCGTCGCCCACGCCGAGGTCGCTCCACAGCCGTTTCTCGAACAGCTTGGGATTATGCGAGATGAGGCTGTTGGCCGCCTTGAGGATGCGCACGGTCGAGCGGTAGTTCTGTTCCAGCTTGACCACGTGCAGGTGCGGGTAGTCGTCGCGCAACTGACGCAGGTTGTCGGCCGACGCGCCGCGCCAGCCGTAGATCGACTGGTCGTCGTCGCCCACCGCGGTGAAGGCGGCACGGACGCCGGCCAGTTTGCGTAGCAACTGGTATTGCGCCGCATTGGTGTCCTGGTATTCGTCTACGAGAATGTGGCGCAGCCGGTTCTGCCATTTTTCGCGCAGTTCGGCATGCGTGTCGAGCAGCGCCGCCGGCAGGCGGATGAGATCGTCAAAATCGACCGCCTGATAGGCGCGCAGCGTGGCGTCATAGCGATCGTAGATTTTTGCGTAGATGCGCGCATTGTCGTCCTCGGCGCGGGCAAGTGCGGCGCCCGGCGACAGCATTTCGTTCTTCCACAGCGAAATGCGCGTGGCGGCGCGGCGGATTTCCTGCCGGTCGGTGGTCTTGAGTATTTCCGAAACGATGCCGGCCGCATCCGCCGCATCGAGTATGGAGAATGCGGGTTTCAGACCGGCGAATTGCGCATCTTCGCGCAGCATACGCAAGCCCAGCGAGTGGAAGGTGGTGACGATCAGGCCGCGGGTGTCGATGCCCTGCGTCAGCTTTGCCGCGCGTTCCTGCATCTCGCGCGCGGCCTTGTTGGTGAAGGTGATCGCCGCAATCGAGCCCGGCCTGTAGCCGCATTCGCCAATCAGGTATGCGATCTTGTGGGTGATGACGCGCGTCTTGCCTGACCCGGCGCCTGCCAGGACAAGCAGCGGGCCGTCGAGATATTTCGCCGCTTCGCGCTGCGGGGGATTGAGCTGGGAAAGCATGGGCTGCGGATTCTACACCGGCGGACAGGTTTCTTCCGGCGAAACCACGCTGCCCGCCATGGGACTCAGGCGTCCCGGCTGCCCTTCATGACACGCCGCCAGGGCAGACGCATGCCCAGCAAAAGGGCCAGCACGACCGCGTAGAGCAAGGGCTGCGTCAAGTCCTTTTTCACCAGCCACAGGTAGTGCAGCACGCCGAGCGCGGCAGCGGCGTAGACGAGGCGATGCAGGCGCTGCCAGTTGCGGCCCAATCGGCGCATCATGGCGTGCGTCGAGGTGGCGGCGAGAGGAATCAACAGGAGGTAGGCGGCAAAACCGGCGGTGACGAAAGGCCGTTTGACGATATCCTTCACGATTGCGGCCGGATCGAAGAACTGGTCTAGCCAGAGGTAGGTCGTGAAATGCAGGCTGGCGTAAGAAAAGGCGAACAGGCCCAGCATGCGCCGGTAACGCAGGAGCGAGGCCCGGCCCGTCATGCGCCTCAATGGCGTGATCGAGAGCGTCGCCAGCAGGCCGACCAGCGTCCAGGTGCCGGTCGAATGGGTGATGAATTCGATGGGGTTGGCGGAAAGCTCGCCACGCGCGCCCAGGACGACGAGCCGCGCCAGCGGCAGCAGGCACAGGCCGAACAGCCATATTTTCGGGTTGCGCGGGAACATCGCCCTCAGAAATAGCGCTTCAGGTCCATGCCGCGATACAGGGGGGCGACTTCCTTGCCGTAGCCGTTGAACATCAGCGTGTCGCGCTTGAAGAATTCGCCGATACGGCGTTCTTTCGCCTGGCTCCAGCGCGGATGATCCACCTCGGGATTGACGTTGGAATAGAAGCCGTATTCACTGGGGGCGGCCGCCATCCAGGCCGTGACGGGCTGCTTTTCGACGAAACGGATCCTGACGATGGACTTGGCGCTTTTGAAGCCATACTTCCAGGGCACGACGAGCCGGATCGGTGCGCCGTTCTGATTCGGCAGGACTTCGCCGTAGAGACCCACGGCCAGGATCGTGAGCGGATGCATCGCCTCATCCATGCGCAAGGCTTCGACATACGGCCAGTCGAGGACGCGTGATCGCACGCCCGGCATCTGCTTCGGGTCCGCCAGCGTCGTGAATTCGACGTACTTCGCGTTGCCGCTTGGCCCGCTGCGGTGGATCAATTCCGCCAGCGGAAACCCCACCCAGGGAATCACCATCGACCAGCCTTCGACACAGCGCAGGCGATAGACCCGCTCTTCCAGCGGCGCGAGCTTCAGCAGCGCATCGACATCCCAGGTGCGCGCGTGCTTCACCTCGCCTTCGACGCTGACCGTCCACGGGCGGAGGCGCAGCGTGTGCGCGTGCTCCGCCGGGTCGCCCTTGCCAGTGCCGAATTCATAGAAATTGTTGTAGCGGGTCACGTCCCGGTAGGGTGTTCGGGCATCGTCCAGCCGGTAGGCACCCGGCCGGATGCCCGGCAGTTTCGTACCGGCGTAGATATCGCCGGCTTCGCCCAGCGCCGCCGCAGCGGCCAGCGCACCCGTCCCCTGCATGAAGCGCCGACGTTCGAGATAGACCTCGCGCGGGGTGATTTCGGAAGACGGAATACCGGCATGCAAGGGGCGGGACATGAGCAGACCTCGTCGGAAGGATGGCAAGGGGCAACCGGGCGGGCGTCAACGTGACGCAGCGCGCAGCGTTGACCGTGCCTCGCGGTTTTGGTTTCGCACCGGAACTGTTATGGTGCCGAGGCATCGTATCCCTTTCTAGCATTCGCCCGGGAAAACCCATGCGTTTCATAGGTTTATTACTCATCGTTCCCTCCCTGGCGTTTGCCCAGCAGGCCGGCGGGCCGCCCTTTATCCCGGTCAACATGATGAAGGTTGCCGCCACACCGGTTTCCAGCAGCGTGAACGCAGTCGGCGCGCTGATTGCCGAGGACAGTGTCATGCTGCGGCCGGAAATCGATGGCCGCATCGAGGCCCTGTTGTTTCGCGAAGGTCGGGCGGTGAAGAAGGGCGAAGTCATGGTGCGGCTGGACGCGGCGGAGCAGCGCGCCCGCGTCGCCGCCGCCGAAGCCGACCTCGGACTGGCCGAGAGCCGATTTCATCGCAGCGAGGAACTGGTCGCGCGCAAGTTCGTTTCGCAGCAGGCCCTGGACGAAGCGCGCGCCGGACTCGACGTGCAGCGGGCGCGATTGCGCCAGGAGCAGGTGGCACTCGACAAGACGATCATCCGTGCGCCCTTCGACGCCGTCGCCGGCTTGCGGCAGGTCAGCCCCGGCGCCTACATCGGCAAGGGCGACGACATCGTGCGGCTGGACAAGCTCAGCACGCTCGTGCTCGAAGTGCCGGTTCCCGAAACCTATCTTGCGCAGGTGAAAGTGGGGCTACCGATCCGGCTTACCACCGATGCGCTGCCCGGGCGCACCTTCCGGGGCAGGGTCGACGCCATCGATTCCGCGGTCGATCCCGTCAGCCGCAACATCCGTGTACGCGCCCGCATCGCCAACCCCGGCCACCTGCTCAAGCCCGGCATGTTCGCCCGTGCCAGCGCCGAATTGGGCGGAAAGTCGCGCGCGATCCTCTTGCCCGAGCAGTGCATCGTGCCGCGCGCCGACGGCAATTACGTCTACCTTGCGGTGGCCGGCAAGGCCCAGCTGCGCAAGGTGACGCTTGGCAAGCGCGAGCCTGGCCGCGTCGAAATCCTCACCGGCGTAAGCGAAGGCGACACCGTGATCGTCGACGGCCAGATCAAGCTCAGACCCGGCGTGCCGGTGGTGTCGCTGGAAGAGGCGGCTGCGAAAATGCGCGCCCTGAAGAAACCCTGACCGCTCGCTGCACCCGATGATCCTCTCCGATCTCTCCATTCGCCGTCCCGTGCTCGCCACGGTGATGAGCCTTCTCATCATGCTGATCGGGCTCATCGCCTTCGATCGTCTGCCGGTGCGCGAATACCCCAACATCGACGCGCCGGTGGTGTCGGTGCGCACGGTCTACCCGGGGGCTTCGGCAGAAGTGATGGAGAGCCAGGTGACCAAACCACTGGAGGATGCGCTTTCCGGCATTGAAGGCATCCGTACCATCAAGTCGATCAGCCGTGAGGAAGTCAGCCAGATCACGGTCGAATTCATTCAGTCGCGCGATCCCGAAGCCGCCGCCAACGACGTGCGCGACCGCGTTGCCCGCACCCGCGGCCTCTTGCCGGACGAAACCGACGAGCCTGTGGTAGCCAAGATCGAGGCCGACGCCCAGGCCATCATCTGGCTGGCGTTTTCCAGCGACCGGCAGTCGCCTCTGGAAATCACCGATTATGCCGACCGCGTGGTGGCCGACCAGTTGAAGACCCTGCCTGGCGTGGCCTCGGTCATCATCGGCGGCGGGCGCCGCTATGCCATGCGCATCTGGCTCGACCCGGAGCGCATGGCCGCGCTCGGCGTCACCGTGCAGGATGTCGAAACCGCGCTGCGCAGCCAGAACAACGAACTGCCCACTGGCCGGATCGAGAGCCGCGAACGCGAATTCACCGTGCTCGCCGAGACCAATCTCAACAAACCGGCCGAATTCGAGAACATGGTGATCCGCGACAGCGGCGGCACCCTGATCCGTCTGGCCGACCTCGGGCGCGCCGAAGTTGGCGCCGAGGACGATCGCAACATCGTGCGTGTCAACGGCCGTGCCGCGGTCGGTCTGGGCATCGTCAAGCAGTCCACGGCCAACACCCTGGCGGTGGCACGCGCGGTGAAGGCCGAACTGCCGCGCATCGACGCGGCCCTGCCCGAAGGGATGACGCTGAAGGTCGGCTTCGACAGCTCGATCTTCATCGAAAAATCCATCGACGCCGTCTACCAGACCATGATCGAGGCCCTGGTGCTGGTGGTCGCGGTGATTTTCCTGTTCCTGCGCAATGCACGGGCCACCCTGATTCCCTTCGTCACCATTCCGGTGTCGCTCATCGGTGCCTTCATCTTTCTTTACGCCATGGGCTTCACCATCAATGTGTTGACCCTGCTGGGCCTGGTACTCGCCATCGGCCTGGTCGTGGACGACGCCATCGTGATGCTGGAGAACATCTACCGCCATATCGAGGAAGGCATGCCGCCCTTCGCGGCGGCAATCAAGGGCGCCAAGGAAATCGGCTTCGCGGTGGTGGCGATGACGCTGACGCTGGCCGCGGTGTTCGCGCCGCTTGCCTTCGCCGAAGGCAATACCGGCAAACTTTTCACCGAGTTTGCCCTGACCGTGGCCGCTGCCGTGCTGGTCTCCGGCTTCGTCGCGCTGACGCTTACCCCCATGATGGCGAGCAAACTCCTGCGCCACGAAACCTCGCACAACGCCTTCTTCAATTTTGGCGAGCGCGTGCTGAATGGGCTGAACGCCGCCTACGCGCGCGGCCTCGCCCGCACGCTGCGTCATCCGCTGATCGTCACCCTGGTTTTCGTGCTGGTCGCCGGCGCCGCCTGGACGCTGCTGAAATCGCTGAAATCCGAGCTCGCGCCGACCGAAGACCGCGGTTTTTTCATCGGATTCATGCTCGCGCCGGAAGGCTCGACCCTGCGCTATACCGACAGCTATGCGCGACAGATCGAAGCCATGTACCAGGACGTTCCGGAGATTCGCACCGCCTTCGTCGTCGTCGCCCCCGGCCTCGAACGTCCCAATCCGGTCAATACCTCGCTTTCCTTCGTGATGCTCAAGCCCTGGGAAGAACGCACGCGCAGCCAGATGGACATCACCGCCGCGCTGGGCCCGAGGATGTTCATGGGCCTGCCGGGCGTGCTCGCCTTCCCGATCAACCCGCCTTCGCTGGGCCAGAATTTCCGCAACCCGCCGTTGCAGTTCGTGGTGCAGGCGCCGAGCTACGAAGAATTGAACGCGGCGGTCGAGGCGCTCATGGCCCGGGTACGCGAATACCCGGGGCTCGCCAATCCCGACACCGATCTCAAGCTCAACAAGCCGCAGCTCAGGGTAGCGATCAACCGCGACAAGGCGGCTCAGATGGGCGTGGGCGTGGACACCATCGGCCGCACCCTGGAAACCCTGCTCGGTGGACGCGAAGTCACGCGCTACAACTGGAAGGGCGAACAGTACAAGGTGATGGTGCAGCTTGACCCGGCCGCGCGCGTCACCCCGGACGATTTGACCGCGCTTTACGTGCGCAGCCGCGACGGCAATCTCACCCTGCTTTCGAATCTGGTCGCCGTCAGAGAAGTGGTGGCGCCTAAGGAACTGAACCACTTCGACCGCCAGCGCGCGGCGATCATCTCGGCCAACATCGCTCCGGGCTACACGCTCGGCGAGGCGCTTGCCTTCATGGAGCAGGCAGCGAAAGAAACGCTGCCGAAGAACGCACGCACCGCGCTCGATGGCCAGTCGCGCGAATTCGGCGAATCCGGGCAGACCCTGGCAATCACCTTCGCGCTCGCCCTGGTCATCATCTATCTGGTGCTGGCGGCGCAGTTCGAAAGTTTCATTGCGCCCTTCATCATCCTGCTCACCGTGCCGCTCGCTGCCACCGGCGCCCTGCTCGCCCTGAAACTCACCGGCGCCACGCTCAACGTCTACAGTCAGATCGGACTGGTGATGCTGGTCGGCCTCATTACCAAGCACGGCATCCTCATCGTCGAATTCGCCAACCAGCTGCGCGAACGCGGCAAAAGCAAAACCGACGCGGCAATCGAGGCCGCCAGTCTGCGTCTGCGGCCCATACTCATGACCACCGCGGCGATGGTGCTGGGGGCGGTGCCGCTGGCGCTCGCCCATGGCGCCGGTGCCGAGTCGCGTTCGCCCATCGGCTGGGTCATCGTTGGCGGCCTCCTGCTCGGCACCCTGCTTACGCTGTTCGTCATTCCCGTGGCCTACACCCTGCTGACACGCGAGCGTGTCGGCGTCGCTGCTCCCCGCCCCGCCTGATTGACGAACCCGCGTCCCGCGTTGTCGAAGCCTCGTCAACGCTGGCCGGCGCGGCCCTTCATCAAGCCTTCATCTCCCCCTGATTTACTTCGATTTTTCACTCTTTTACCCGAAGAGGAGACGCTGGCATGGACGCTGCATATACCCTTGCACACGCAACGCAAGGAGACCCAAGCATGATCGAACTTGAAACCGGCAAGGCACTGGACATCGGCCTCAAGGAAGATGCGCACGGCCGCGACCGCGTCGAACTGACGCTGCAGAATGAATGCACGCTCACCCTCAGCCCACATCAGGCGCGGGTGCTTGCCACCGAACTCATCATGGCGGTGAACCGCGCCGAAGTCCGTAACAACCTCAAGCACAGCCAGAATGTGGTGCGCGGCGGTTCGGTCGGCACCGAGCCCAGGCGGGGCCTGTTCGGACAGGCATACGCCAAATAGTTTTTCGGGCGGCCGGCTTCGGCCGTACCGGGGTAGGGGGCAGCCAGCCTTGAACTACCCGACAAGCCGCCGCATTGTCGGCGGCCCGCCATCCGTGTTAGGGTGGCACTCGGCGCGAAGGATTCGTCCTCGCGCCTTTTGTTTTCACTTTCCGCAGGACTCCGCCATGGCCGTTGTCGAACTTTCCAAGGACAATTTCGAATCCACCATCAACGGCAACGACGTCGTCGTCGTCGATTTCTGGGCGCCCTGGTGCGGTCCCTGCCGGGGCTTCGCGCCGATTTTCGAAGCCGCAAGCGAAAAACACGCCGGCATCGTTTTCGCCAAGGTCAATACCGAAGTCGAACAGGAGCTCGCCGGCTATTTTCAGATTCGTTCCATTCCCACGCTGATGGTATTTCGTGAGCAGGTCATCCTGTTTTCCGAAGCCGGCTCGCTGCCTGCCAATGCGCTCGATGCACTGATCGAGCAGGTGATGGGCCTGGACATGGCACAGGTCCACAAGGACATCGCCGCGCAGCAGGACCCGGCTCAGGGCTGATCTGCAGTTCCGGCCAGCAGTTGCCGCGCCAACGGCAGCGTGATAGGGCGCCGCATTTCCAGGCTGGCGCGATCGAGCGCGTCGAGGGTGGCAAGCAGGCTCTGCATGTCGCGCGCCGCGTGGGCCAGCAGATAGTCCGCCACCCGCGCCTCCAGACAAAAACCCCGCGACTCGGCGTGACGCGCGAGCGCCGCGCGTTTCTCGGTATCGTCGAGCGGCATCAGGCGGAACACCAGCCCTCCGCCCAGCCGGGTGCGCAGTTCGGGCGTGAGCGGCAGGTTGGCCGGCGCCATGCGGCCCGACGCCAGCCACAGGCCGTCCGCTTCGCGCACCTGGTTGTAAACGGCAAACCCCGCCACCTGTTGTGCCGCATCCCAGGTATCGACATCGTCGGCCACGACCACCGGCGCCACTTCCAGGCCGCCGCGCGCGACCGTTTGCCCGTCCGCCTCGCAGGCATTCGCCCAGGCTTCGAGGAGAAAGCTCTTGCCGCTGCCCGCCGCACCCCACACATAAACCGCGCGCTCACTCGAGGTGCCGGCGCGCATGGCGTCGAGCCGGGACAGCAGTTCACCGTTGCGAGCGGTGACGAAGCGCGCGAGTTCAGGGCGGGAGGGGGGGCGAATATCCAGGAGCAGTTGCCGCATAGCGGCGCAAGGATAGCAGGGCCGCCGCTATACTCCGACTTTTGCGCCCGCCATGACGATGAACTCCGCCTTCTCCGCTCCCGTCCGGCCCGCGATCGTCGCCCCGCCCATGGTCGAGGAAACACTCCTCCCCGACGAGCGCGCCGCGCTGAAAACCCGCATCAAGGCATTGATGAAAGCGCAGGACGCCGTGCTGGTGGCGCACTACTACACCCACGCCGACCTGCAGGACCTGGCCGAGGAAACCGGCGGCTGCGTGTCCGACAGCCTGGAAATGGCGCGCTTTGGCAATGCCCACCCAGCCAAAACGCTGATCGTCGCCGGGGTCAAGTTCATGGGCGAAACGTCCAAGATCCTCAACCCGGAAAAGCGCGTGCTGATGCCTGATCTGGCGGCCGACTGTTCGCTCGACCTGGCCTGCCCGGCGGACGCATTCGCCGCCTTCTGCGACGCGCACCCGGACCGCCTTTCGGTCGTCTACGCCAACACCAGTGCGGCCGTCAAAGCCCGCGCCGACTGGGTCGTCACCTCCGGCATTGCGGTCAAGATCGTGAAATACCTGCACCAGCAGGGTCACAAACTGCTGTGGGCACCGGATCGCCATCTGGGCGACTACGTGCAGCGCGTAT
>CAZOVQ010000046.1:0-11000 GCA_964583195.1 uncultured Thiobacillus sp. | reverse complement strand
TTACGTTTACG
The DNA here is from genome assembly GCA_964583195.1 of uncultured Thiobacillus sp. Lineage (GTDB taxonomy): Bacteria > Pseudomonadota > Gammaproteobacteria > Burkholderiales > Thiobacillaceae > Thiobacillus. The sequence goes on along the minus strand of CAZOVQ010000046.1, from coordinate 10,989 downwards.
ATCCGCAGGGGCGTCTGCGCCTGCTGATCCCCTACGGCAGTGCGCCCGACGCGATCGCGCGGGATCTGAAAACCCTGCTCGCCGCGTCCGGTCCGTAGCAGGGCGTGCGGTGCCCGCCCAGGCTTGCGGCGGCCGGGGCGGCTGACATATAATCCCGCAGTAATATAAGCATATGCTCCAGAAGCGTGTGCTGTTGATGACGCATGCTGCCCCCTGCGCGGGCGGTGACGCGCCGATAACGACCAGGAGCGGCCCATGGCGACAACCACCTATTCCGGGGTAGAGCAGTACAACTTCGACATCGTCAAGAAATTTTCCGTCATGGCGCTGGTATGGGCGGTGATCGGCATGTTTGTTGGCGTCTACATCGCCTCGGAACTGGCCTGGCCCTTCCTTAACTTCGACAGTCCGTATTTCTCGTTCGGCCGTTTTCGTCCGGTGCATACCAGTGCGGTGATTTTCGGCTTCGGCGGCTCGGCGCTGTTCGCCACGTCGTATTACGTCGTGCAGCGCACCTGCCAGACGCGGCTGATTTCCGACGGCATGGCGAGCTTCACCTTCTGGGGCTGGCAGGCCGTGATCGTTCTTGCCGCGCTGTCCTACCTGGGCGGATATTCGCAGGGGCGCGAATACGCCGAGATGGAATGGCCGATCGACATCCTGATCGAAGTCGTGTGGGTGAGCTACCTGATCCTCTTCGTCGGCACCATCATGCGCCGCCGCCAGCCGCACATCTACGTTGCCAACTGGTTCTACCTCGCCTTCATCCTGGCGACCGCGCTCTTGCACACCTTCAACAATCTGGCGATGCCGGTCAACCTGTTTTCGATGAAGTCGTACAGCCTGTTTGCCGGCACCCAGGACGCGATGACCCAGTGGTGGTACGGGCATAACGCCGTCGGCTTCTTTCTTACCGCCGCCTTCCTCGGCATGATGTACTACTTCGTGCCCAAGCAGGCGGGCCGCCCGATCTATTCGTATCGCCTGTCCATCGTCCACTTCTGGGCGTTGGGCTTCATGTACATGTGGGTGGGCGGACACCACCTGCACTGGACCGCGCTGCCCGACTGGACCTCGTCGCTCGCAGCCGCGTTCTCGATCCTGCTGCTGATGCCCTCGTGGGGCGGCATGATCAACGGCATCATGACGCTCTCGGGCGCGTGGGACAAACTGCGTACCGACCCGGTGATGCGCTTCATGATCGTCGCGCTGTCGTTCTACGGCATGTCGACCTTTGAAGGGCCGATGATGTCGTTGAAGGAGGTCAACGCATTGAGCCATTACACCGACTGGACCGTGGGCCACGTGCACTCCGGCGCGCTGGGCTGGGTGGCGATGATTTCCTTCGGTTCGCTCTATCACATGATGCCCAAGCTGTGGGACACCAAGATATGGAGCCGGAAAATGGTCGAATGGCATTTCTGGCTCGCCACCATCGGCATCGTCCTCTACATCGTCGCAATGTGGATTTCCGGCATCACCCAGGGCCTGATGTGGCGCGCCTTCGATGAGTTCGGCAACCTGCAGTATTCCTTCGTCGAATCGGTTGCCGCGATGATGCCCTTCTATGCGATGCGCGCCATCGGCGGCATGTTTTTCCTGTCGGGTACAGCGCTGATGGCGATCAACATGTTCATGACGATCCGTCAGGGCAGGCGCGAAGCCGCCGCGCTGGAAGCCAAACTGGCTGCAAAAATGGCGCACGCCTGATAACCGGAAAGACGTACGATGAACTTCAACTTCAAGCACGAATGGATCGAAACCAACATCGGCCTGATGGCCGTGTTGACCATGCTGGCGATCAGCGTCGGCGGCCTGGTGGAAATCGCCCCGCTGTTCTTCATCGACAAGACCATCGAAAAGGTCGAGGGCGTGCGCCCCTACACGCCGCTGGAACAGCGCGGCCGTGACATCTACGTGCGCGAAGGCTGCTACACCTGCCATTCGCAGATGATACGCCCCTTCCGCGACGAGAAACTGCGTTACGGCCACTACTCGCTGGCCGCCGAATCGCAGTATGACCATCCCTTCCAGTGGGGGTCGAAGCGCACCGGCCCGGATCTTGCCCGCGTCGGCGGAAAATATTCGAACGAATGGCATGTCCAGCACCTGATCGCGCCCCGTTCGATGGTGCCGGAATCGGTGATGCCCAACTACCCCTGGCTGTTGTCCACGCCCCTCGATATTTCCGATATGGCCGACCGCATGCGCGCACTGCGTGCCGTCGGAGTTCCCTACTCGATCTCGCAGGCCGAATTCGACGCAAACGTGGCCAAGTTCGGCGAGACCGCGGCGAAGCAGCTGCATATCCCCGACGCCCAGAAAAACCTGATCGAACAGGCCAACTTCGGCAACTACGACGGCGACAGGTCCGGCGTGTCGGAAATGGATGCGCTCGTGGCTTATCTGCAGGTGCTGGGCACCATGGTCGATTTCAGCAAGTACAGTGACGACGCTTTCGTCAACAGTCGCTGAACGGACCGGACATGGAATGGCTGCTGTGGTTTTCCCGGCCTGAAAACACCAAGCCGCTGGCGCTGGTCATCTTTTTTGTCACCTTCGTCGGCATCCTGATCTACGTCTACGGCAGCAGCAAGCGGAGCACACAACTCGAATCGTATCGCGACATCCCGTTTCTCGACGATGACGCGGACGCGAAGGACAAGCAATGAGCGAGCAGAAACTACAATCCCAAACCGTACAGACCACCGGCCATGCCTGGGACGGCGACCTGCAGGAATACAACAACCCGCTGCCGGTATGGTGGGTGTACACCTTCTACGTCACCGTCGTCTTCGCCCTGATCTACTGGGTCATTTATCCGTCGTGGCCACTGGGCAAGGGCTGGATCGGCGGGCTGTCCAGCATTACCTACGTCAACAGCGAAGGCGAGACCAAAACACACAGCTGGAACACGCGTGCCCTGCTGATGGAAAAAATGAATCTCGCTGCCGCCGAGCAAAAACCCTATTTCGACAAGGTGGCATCGATGTCCTATGGCGAAATTGCGCGCGATCCTGAAATGAACGGCTTCATCCTGTCGGCCGGCAAGGCCCTGTTCTCGGACAACTGCGCGCCCTGCCACCAGGCCGGCGGCCAGGGGAAAATCGGTTTCTTTCCCAACCTGACCGACGACGACTGGCTGTATGGCGGCAGCTACGACAAAATTCACGAAACCCTGATGGGCGGTCGCCGCGGCTACATGCCGGCTTTCGGTGAAGTGCTTGACGATGGGCAGATCGACTCGCTCGTGAACTATGTCGCGAGCCTGTCGGGCATCGCCCACGACGCCGCCAGGGCTGCGGCGGGCGGCGCGCTGTTTCACAGCGAGACGGCCGCCTGCTATTACTGCCACGGTGCGGACGCCAAGGGGCGCAAGGACATAGGCGCGCCCAATCTCACCGACAAGGTCTGGCTGTGGGCCGATGTTCCCGCGGCGGCAGGCGATGAAGGCAAGCGTGCCGCCATCCGCCGGGTCGTCACCAACGGCCTCAACAGGGGGGTAATGCCTGCCTGGGCCGGGCGCCTCTCGCCAGAACAGATCAAGGTGCTGACGGTCTATGTCCATGAACTGGGCGGAGGACAGTAAACCCGGCCGGACTTGACCCGCGAAGCCCCCGTTGCCGGGGGCTTTTGCTTCCCCCCCACCGCAGGGACATCATGCAGACAGGACTGGAAGACCAGCTCGCGCTTTACCAGAAACGCATCCCGATTTTCACCCGCTCGGTGAAAGGAAGATTCCGGCGCTTCAAGACTTCTGTACTGCTGCTTGCCTACACCGTCTACTTTCTCCTGCCCTGGCTGCCGTGGACGCGTTTCGACGCACCGTCGCAGGCCGTGCTCTTCGATCTGCCGGGGCGACGCTTCCTGATCTTCGGGCTGACGGTCTATCCGCAGGACGTGATCTGGCTGGCGCTCCTGCTCTTCATCGCCGCGATCCTGCTGTTCTTCGTCACTGGTCTCGTGGGCCGTGCCTTCTGTGGCTACTTTTGTTTCCAGACCCTGTGGACCGATTTCTTTATCTGGATCGAACACAAAATCCAGGGTGAGCGTCCGGCGCGCGTGCGGCTATACCGCCAGCCCTGGGAACGCGAAAAGATCCTCAAGATCGGCGCTACACATGCGTTGTGGGTGCTTGCGTCATTCTGGACGGCGCTGACTTTCATCGCCTACTTCACCTACGCACCGCAACTCGTGGTGGATTTCATCACCGCACAGGCGGCGCCGGCGGCCTACATCACGGTCGCCGTGTTGACCGCTTCCACCTACGTCGCGGCCGGCCTGATGCGGGAACAGGTCTGCACCTACGTCTGTCCCTATGGACGCTTCCAGAGCGTGATGTACGAAGCCGAGACACTGGCCGTGCATTACGACGCGAAGCGTGGCGAAGGTATGCTTGGCCGCGCGGTCGTGCGTGCGGGGCGGGGTATCGCCACCGAACGTCGGCGGGCCGAGCGCGGCAGTCCTGACGGCGCGGGGGACCGCCGACGCACGAATCTGTCGATGGCCGAACGTGCACTCGCCGAGCGCCACACGCAGGGCTACGGCGACTGCGTCGACTGCGGTCTGTGCGTGCAGGTCTGCCCGGTCGGCATCGACATCCGCGACGGCCTGCAATACAAATGCATCTCCTGCGGGCTGTGCATCGACGCCTGCAACACCATCATGGATTCCTTCGGCTTTCCGCGCGGCTTGATCCGCTACGACTCCGAACAGAACCTGGCGCTGGCGCAGCCGGCCGCCCCGAGACTGCACTGGAAGCGCCTCAAGATCGTCGGCTACGGCGCCGCGTTGCTGGCGATGAGCGCGTATCTCGTCTACAGCATTGCCACCCGCAGCAACTTCGACCGTGCAGTCAGTCAGATACGCCAGCCGCTGTATGTCGTCCTGTCGAACGGCGACATCCGCAACCGCTATCAGATACGCATCACCAACAAGACGGAGGGCGAACAGGTTTATCGCATCAGTGCGCGTGGCATCCCCGAGGAGGCGCTCGATCTCGGCAATTTCCGTGAAATCGCCGTCAAGTCCGGACACAGTGGCCTGGTGCAGGCCAGCGTGCATCTGCCGCCGCAGGTCGCGCAAACCACCCGGCGGTTCGAACTGCTGATCGCGCCCCAGGGCAGACCCGCGGAAGCGCGCAGCGAAACGGTTCGCTTCGACAGTCCGGGACAACGCCCATGAATACCTTGACGACACTGTTCGGCGGTCTGGCTGCGGTGCTGCTGCTGTACGCGGCAGGGGGCCTGATACGCGGCCTGCCATTGATGCTGCGGGCGCTACTGGCCGGCCTGATTCCGCTTCTGGTTTACCTGGGCATGAGCGTCGGCCACTGGCCCGGCCTGGATGTGGTGGCTATCCACGTTTCGGTATTTCTCGCCGCAGCGCTGGTTCTGTTCGCCCTCACCCGCTTGCGGCGGGGTGGGCGCATGCACTGGGCCCCAAGGCTGCTGGTTCTGTTTTTTGCCGGCCTCGTGGTCATCAACGCCACCTTGCTGTACATCGCGACTTCGGGCTTGCCCGAACCGATAGGGCGCTGGTGGTTGGGCGGCAACGGCGGGCCGGTTTACAGCGGTTTCTCCGGCACGGTTGCCCACGGACAGGGTGCCGCCCGAGCCGTGTCGTCCGAACTTTCGGAAGCGCACCGTGAAAGCCGGCTCGGCTGGCAGGTGGAAATTGACGGTTTCGACGCTTCCACGCGGACGCTGCCGCTTGCGATACGCGTGCGCGACCGTACTGGCCTGCCGGTGGACGACGCCCAGGTGCGGCTGGGGCTGACGCGTCCCGGCGCGCCAGCCCCAGCGCAGCGCAGCGTGCTCGCCCGCACCGATGCGGGCGTCTACCAGGGGGCGCTGATCCTGCCGGGCGCCGGTCGCTGGCTGATCGACATCGAATTGATGCAGCACGGCGTCGTTCGCTACCGCAACACGCAGGAGGTCAACGTGCCATGAGCGGGATCATGAGTTTTCTCTTCATCCTGTCGGGCATCTTCGTACTCTTCATCGCGGTCGGCGTATTCTGGTCCATCCGCAATGGCCAGTTTGACGACATGGAAGGCCCGGCCGAGCGCATCCTGATGGACGACGACGATCCGCGCCTGCCGACACGGCGCGAGTGATGCCGTGGCCGCCTTGCGAGGCGGGCGGGCCAATCCCGTCTGAGGTGCCGATCCTTCGCTTCGCCTTAGCTGGACGATATTTTCCGGATGGCTTGTTGGATTTCGGCGATGGCGCGTTCGATTTCGTCGTCGGACACCAGCGGTGTACCCGGCAGCGGGCGCATGGCATTGATCTGGGTGGTGACGCCGCCGGACGGCAGGGCCAGCGTGGAAATAGAATCCTTGCTCGGCATGCGCGCTTCGCCCCAGGTCATGGCGACGAGGCTGAGATTGTCGCCGTGTTCGCCGCCGCGAAATTCGGCGTGATCCATCAGGTGGCGCACCGCGTCTTCCAGCGTGTAGGCGTGCAGCAGCGCCGAAAGCTCGTGCACGTTGACCATGCCCCAGATACCGTCGGTGCAGAGCAGAAGCGTGTCGGCGTCGTGCAGCGGAATCGGTGCGGCGCATTCCACCTGCGGAATGACGTAGCCCCCCAGGCAGTTGGAGACCTTGTTGCGTTCGGGATGGTTGCCCGCCTCTTCCTCGGTGATGAGGCCGTCGCGGACGAGCTGGGCAACGGCGGTGTGGTCTTCGGTGCGGGCGATGAGGCTGCCATCGCTGAACAGATACAGACGCGAGTCGCCGACATGTGCCCAGTAGGCGGTGCCGTCCTGCACGATCGAGGCGACTGCGGTGGTGTGCGGAATTTCCAGCAGATCCTGCGCCACCGCGTAATCGTTGATGGCGTGATGCGCGTGCGCGATCGTCTCGGAGAGGAAACCGAGCGGGTCGGCAAGCCGGGGCTTCGCCTGCTTCTGGAACTGGTCGGTAAGTGTCTGCACCGCGATCTGCGCCGCGATCTCGCCGTGCATGTGTCCGCCCATGCCGTCGGCCACCACCATCAGCAAGGCGTCGCGGCTGTAGGAATAGGCCACGCGGTCTTCGTTGTTCTTGCGTCCCCCCTGCCTGGACGACTGGTAGATTGTGAATTTCATGATGCTACTTTAACGTGAAACCGCGCGCAGCGTTTCCCGCGCCCGCAAGCGAACTGCGTCAGGATCGCTGCGCAGCAGCGGAGTAGCCTCCGGCGTAGCCCTTGCGGGTGAGAGGGCGGGTGGGGGGAACGCTCATGGCGGATTGACATTTCATCTTTCCTGGTAACGAGTCGCTGTGGGGATTAGAACAATTCCTTGCCGAGCGTGCGCTTGAGATTGCCCAGCAGCGAACTGCGCCTCGGCTCCAGGGCGCTGCGGTCCATCAGTACCTTTTGCAGGCTGAACACGCTCTGTGGGCGCTCCATGTAGTTGAGTCTGAGACAGTGATCGATGGTTTCGAGCAACTGTCCGGAATAGGCGCCGCGCCAGTTCTGGGTTGCGGGTGCCAGCTTGTCGTTCAGGAGGCGCGCATCGGCCGCCTGGGGCGGATAGCCCGCCAGACAGGCGTAGAGGCTCGCGCCCACGCTGTAGATGTCGGTCCACGGCCCCAGCCGCTCGCGGTTGTGGTACTGCTCGGGGGCGGCAAAGCCGGGCGTGTACATGGGCTGCAACTTGCTTTCCTCCTGGGTGAGCGTCTGCCGCGCAGCGCCGAAATCGATCAGCACCGGCGAGCCGTCGAGCCGGATGTACAGGTTGGACGGCTTGATGTCCAGATGCAGCAGCTTGTGGGTATGCACTTCGCGCAGGCCATTGAGCAATTGCGCGAACACGCGGCGGATGAAGCTTTCGCGGATGGTGCCGCGATTGGCCTGGATGTGCTGTTGCAGCGTCTTGCCGCGCTCGAAGCGCATCACCATGTAGACGGTGTCGTTGGCGCGGAAGAAATTGGTGACGCGCACCACATTGGGGTGATTGATGCGCGCCAGCGCCCGGCCTTCCTCGAAGAAACACTTCAGCCCGTGGCGGAAGATGGCGTTGTTCTCGGTGGAATTCGCCTGTACCAGCACCGAGCCTTCGGTGCGCAGCACCAGCGCGCCGGGCAGGTATTCCTTGATGGCCACCGGTTGCCCGGTGGCGTCGCGCGCGAGGTAGACCAGGCTGAATCCGCCGCCGCCGATCTTGCGCACGACGGTGTATTCATTGAGGCGGTAGCCATTGGGCAGGGCCTGGTTGGGTTGAGTCGCCATAATCGAACGTCTATTATCTTTGTCCATCCACCGGCTCCGCACCGGCATTCCTTTTCTTCAAACTGACCGCCTGCACGCCATGACCGCCAGCATGACAGGGTTTGCCGCCCACAGCCTCGCCCTCGAACACGCGCGCGTCAATATCGACCTGCGCAGCGTCAACCAGCGCTATCTCGAACTGCATTTCCGTCTTGCCGACGAATTGCGTGCACTCGAACCGCAACTGCGCGATCTCCTCCAGCAGCGGCTGGCGCGTGGCAAGGTCGAGTGCCGGATCGGCATCGCGCCGCTTGCCGCCGCCTCGCCGGATAACGGACTGAACCCGGACATACTTGAGCGCCTGGTGCGCTGGCAGGCAGAAGTATGCGCGCATCTGCCCGGTTCGCCGCCACTTTCCGTTCACGACATCCTGCGCTGGCCGGGCGCCGTGCCGACGGCGTGCCAGTCGCAGAATACGCTCTTCGACGCCGCACTCGCCGGCGTGCGTGCCGCGCTCGACGATCTGTTGGAAAACCGCCGGCGCGAGGGTGCGAGATTACGTCAGCACATCCTCGGCCGGCTCGCCGCTGCCGAGGCCGAGGTGGCGGCGCTGCATCCACTGCTGCCGGCGCTGGCCGCCGCACAGCGGGAGAAGCTGGCGGCCCGGCTCGCCGAGGCGCTGGGCGACGCCGGACACGAACGGCTGGCGCAGGAAATTGCGCTGGTCGCGCAAAAACTCGACATCGACGAAGAACTGTCGCGGCTGGAAACCCACTTCGTCGAAGTGCGCCGCGTGCTCGACCAGCCCGGCCCCGTGGGCAAGCGGCTCGACTTCCTGATGCAGGAACTGCATCGCGAAGCCAACACCCTCGGTTCGAAATCCGCCGCCGTCGAAACCTCGCGCGCCTCGCTCGAACTCAAGGTGCTGATCGAACAGATGCGCGAACAGGTGCAGAACATCGAATGACTTCCACGGAACACCCCATGACGAATCCTGGCGCAAGCGGCGCACTCACCATCGTTTCGGCCCCGTCCGGCGCCGGCAAGACCAGCCTGGTCAAGGCGCTGCTCAAGGCCGACCCGGCAATCCACCTGTCGGTGTCGCACACGACGCGTCCACCGCGCCCCGGAGAAACCGACGGCCGCGACTACCATTTCGTCGATCGCGAGCGTTTTCAGCGCATGCTCGCCGACGGTGGATTTCTCGAACACGCCGAGGTGTACGGCAATTTCTACGGAACTTCGCGCGAAGGCATCGCCCACGATCTCGCGCGCGGCCACGACGTATTGCTGGAAATCGACTGGCAGGGCGCGGCGCAGGTGAAACGGCATTTCCCCGAATCGGTCTCGATCTTCATTCTGCCACCCTCGTTCGCCGCCCTGCGCACCCGGCTCAAGGGCCGCGCCCAGGACAGCGAGGAGGTCATCGAGCGCCGGCTCGCGGCGGCGGCGGGCGATGTCTCTCATGCCGGCGCGTTCGACTATATAATCGTCAACGACGATTTCGACCATGCCCTCGCGGACCTGATCGCAATCGCCCGCAGCGTCCGCCTCCAGGCCCCGCGCCAGATGAAGCGTCACGCCGCGCTCATCGAATCGTTCCGCCGCACCTGAACCGCAGGAGAATCCGCATGGCACGCATCACCGTCGACGACTGCATCGACATGATTCCCAACCGCTTCGAATTGACGCTGGCCGCCACCTATCGTGCGCGCCAGCTCGCCCAGGGTTCGCAGCCCATGGTCGAATCGAAGGACAAGCCCATCGTTACCGCGCTGCGCGAAATCGCCGCCGGCAAGGTGGGCCGCGAAATCCTCAACCGAGGCCGTGCCTGAATCCCTGCCGTTGCTCCAGCCGGTGCGTGCACCGGCCATGACGCTCGAGTTTGAATCGCTGCGTCCGGCCCTGGCCTACCTGCCCGCGGCCGAAATCGATGGCATTGAACAGGCCTACGAATTCAGCCGCGCCGCGCACGAAGGACAGTTCCGCAAGAGCGGCGAACCCTACATTTCGCATCCGCTCGCCGTCGCCGGCATCCTCGCCGGCTGGCACCTCGACGCGCAGACGCTGGCAGCGGCGCTGCTCCACGACGTGGTGGAGGACACCCCCGCCACCGCGGGCGAAATCGAGGCGCGCTTCGGTCGCGCGGTGGCACTTCTGGTCGAAGGTGTTTCCAAGCTCGACAAACTCTCCTTCGAATCGGAGCAGCAGGCGCAGGCAGAAAACTTTCGCAAGATGCTGCTGGCGATGGCGCAGGACGTGCGCGTCATCCTGGTGAAACTCGCCGACCGTCTGCACAACATGCACACCATGGGCGCGATGCCTGCGGACAAACGCAAGCGCATCGCCAGCGAAACGCTGGAAATCTACGCGCCGATTGCCAACCGGCTGGGGCTGCACGCGGTGTACCAGGAACTCGAAGACCTCGGCTTCCGCTACAGCTATCCCAACCGCTATCAGGTGCTGTCGCGCGCGGTGAGGGCGGCGCGCGGCAACCGCCGCGAGCTGGTCGGCAAAATCCGCGTCTCGATCCAGGAGAAGCTGCAGCAGGCCGGCGTCGAGGCCACGATCAGCGGCCGCGAAAAACATCTCTACAGCATCTACCGCAAGATGCAGGAGAAGAACCTGGCCTTCTCCGAAGTGTTCGATATCTACGGCTTCCGCGTGGTGGTGCGCGACCAGCCGCACTGCTATCTCGCGCTGGGAGCCTTGCACGCGCTCTACAAGCCGATTCCCGGCAAGTTCAAGGACTACATCGCCATCCCCAAGGCCAACGGCTACCAGTCGCTGC
>CAZOVQ010000045.1:0-11183 GCA_964583195.1 uncultured Thiobacillus sp. | reverse complement strand
CTCCGCCGGTGACAAACACGTACTTCGTCATGTTGGTTGGCGGGGGCGGGTGATGGCGGATTCTACTCCATAGCCCGGGACGGCTCAATGACGGGGCCACCCGCGCGGGCGCTTCAGGTCCAGCGCCCGCCGCCCGCCAGCCCGACCAGCGCGCGCACCAGGCCGTAGGCCAGCCAGGAGAACACGCGGTGCGGCCAGGGGCGATGGTGCCAGCGCTCGGGGTCGAGCGCCGGCGCATGCACGAAGGCCGCGTCTAGCTGCCGGCGCAGTTCGCCGGAAAACCCCGGGTCGTCCACCGCCACGTTGGCCTCGCGCGCCAGCAGCAGGCTCAACGGATCGATGTTGCTGGAGCCGACGGTGGCCCAGCGTCCATCGATCACGGCCACCTTGGCGTGCATTTCGCTGGCCTGGTATTCGTGGATCGACACGCCGGCGGCGAGCAGGTCGCGGTACAGCGCGCGCGCGGCAGCCTGGAAAAAACGGTGGTCGGTATGGCCCTGCACCAGAAGGCGCACCCGCACGCCCCGTGCAGCGGCGCGTTTCAGCAGGGTGCGGAAGCGCCGGCCGGGCAGGAAATAAGCGTTGGCAATGTCGATCTCGTGCCGCGCCAGCGCCAGCGCGGCGAGATAGCCGCGCTCGATGTCGCGGCGGTGGGCGAGGTTGTCGCGCACGACGAAGGCGGCCCGGATGTCGCCCCGTGCCGTCACCACGGCCTCGATCGTCGATTCGTCGGGCACGCCGTTCAGTTGCGTGATCGCCACCAGCCGCCACAGCCGGCGGGCGCTGCGGTGGATTTCGGCCAGCAGCGGGCCTTCGATCCGCACGCTGAAATCCAGACGCGGCGCCTGCATCCGCGGCGGCCAGTGGTCGTCGATGAGATTGATGCCGCCGACGAAGGCGACCGCGGCATCGATCACGGCGAGCTTGCGATGCAGGCGGCGCAGGCTGCGCGGGCTGGCACGCCACCCCGTTGCCGGCGGACGGTAGACCAGCAGCTGCACCCCCGCCGCGGACAGTTGCTCCCGCCAGAGACGGGAAAAATCACGCGACCCCAGGCCGTCGATCAGCACCTGCACGCGCACGCCGCGCCGGGCGGCGCGGACGAGCGCGTCGCGCACAGCCAGCGTGCCCGCGTCCGCATGGAAAATGTAGGTTTCGAGATGCACCTCGTAGCGGGCCGCGTCGATCGCCTCGACCAGCGCCGGGAAGAATTCCCGGCTGCCGCACAGCAGGCGCAGCCGGTTGCCGGAAAGCGGCTCGGCGCCGCGAAATACCCTGCTCCAGACGCTAGCCGGCACGGTCTGGCTTCAGCCGGGCGGTCAGCGCGGCATGGTCGGAAATGCGGTGCCAGGCGCTGCCGGTGTGGACGCGCGCCGCCTGGATGTCGAAGCCGCGCACGTAGATGCGGTCGAGCGGAAACAGGGGAAGAATCGACGGGTAGCTCCTCGCCAACCGGCCATGATGCGTCTCGAAGACTTCGGCCAGACCCAGCTCGTCGCGGAAATAAGGCCCGGCGCGCATCCGCCAGTCGTTGAAATCGCCGGCCAGAATCAGCGGCGCCGCGTCGGGCACCATGGCGCGCACGCGGGCGGCGATCATCGTCAGTTGACGTCTGCGTCCGCCCTCGGTGAGGCCGAGGTGGACATTGATGCAATGCACGGGGACGGCCACGCCGGGAACTTCCACCTCGCAATGCAGCATGCCGCGGCTTTCGAAGGCATGCGCGGAAATGTCCTCGTTTTCCCAGCCCAGAATCCGGTAGCGTGAAAGAATCGCGTTGCCGTGGTGGCCGGTATCGTAGACGCAGTTCTTGCCGTAGGCGAAATCGGTGTAGATGTGCCCGGCAAGAAACTCGTGCTGCGGCTTGTCCGGCCAGTGCCGGAACCGGCTGGCGCGCCGGTCGTGGCTGCCCTGCACCTCCTGCAGGAAGATGATGTCGGAACCGAGCAGGCCGAGACGGTCGCGCAGCTCGTGCACCGTCAATCGCCGGTTGAACTGCGACAGTCCCTTGTGGATGTTGTAGCTGGCGATGGAGAGCACGCTCATGGCAGAAAAATTATAGACGCGCCGGCAGCAGACGGATGGCAGCCGCGTTGGACGGCGAAAAACACGCATCGGCGGCTTCCTGCCACGGCAGCCATTTGAACGCGGTGTGCTCGCGCAGCGCGAGCGTGGGCGCACGGGCTCCTGGCAACCGCAGGCCGAACACATGCTCGGTATTGTGCGTGACACCGGGTGCGTAGCGATGCCGCCAGTGCGGGTAGATTTCGTAGCGGTTCTCGATACCCCAGGGCGTGAGCCGGCATTGCATCGCATCGAATCCGGTTTCCTCGAACACCTCGCGGACGGCGGTCTGTTCCAGCGTTTCGCCGGCCTCCCGCGAGCCGGTCACCGACTGCCAGAACCCCGGCGCGTCGGCGCGCTCCAGCAACAGCACACGTCCGTCCGCGGCATGGATGACGACGAGGACGGACACGGGAATCTTGTGGCCGGTCACGCGATACGGGCGTAGAGCGTGTCGCCGCTGAGCATGAGGCCGATCAGGCGGTCGATGTTGGGATGCCTGCCGGGATTATGGCTGGCGTCCTCGGTGTGTTCGGAGTAAAGGGCGAGCCCTTCGGCCGCCGCCTCGACGTTGATCGCGCCGTATTTGTCGGCCAGATAGGCATAAACACGAAAGGAGCCCGCCGTGCCGGGAGCGTTGGCGATGACGGCCAGTTCGCGCCCGCCCGCATCGGTCAGCACCAGTCTTTCCCCCGCGAATTCTGGCAGGCTTTTCAGGATGTCGGCAAAGCTCATGGCGGGTAATCTTACATGCCCTGGCAACGCAGCGGGGCGCACCTTCGGCTACCGCCAGCCAAACCTGACCTGGCGGGCCCGGGCAAACTTAATGCGGTTGCCGTAGATACTGTCATGGAAGTCAACTCACGCCAGCCCGCAGGTCGGCAAACCCTTGTCGGCCGCCACCGGGTTGCGCAGGCGAATGTGCAGTTCGCGCAACTGTTTTTCATCGACCACGTTCGGTGCATTGGTCATGAGACACGAGGCACGCTGGGTCTTGGGGAAGGCGATGACGTCGCGGATGGATTCGGCGCCCGCCATGAGGGTGACCAGCCGGTCGAGGCCGAAAGCCAGCCCGCCGTGCGGCGGTGCGCCGTATTGCAGGGCGTCGAGCAGGAAACCGAATTTCTCGCGGCGCTCTTCCTCGCCGATCCTGAGCGCGGCGAAAACCTTGTCCTGCACCGCCTGCTTGTGGATGCGCACCGAGCCGCCGCCGACTTCCCAGCCGTTCAGAACCATGTCGTAGGCTTTGGACAGACACGCGCCGGGGTCGCTTTCGAGCAGATCCTCGTGGCCGTCCTTGGGCGCGGTGAAAGGATGGTGCAGCGCAACCCAGCGCCCGGCCTCTTCGTCGTATTCGAACATGGGGAAGTCGACCACCCACAGCGGCGCCCAGGCGCGGCCGTCGACAAAGCCCTTTTCGTGGCCGATTTTCAGGCGCAGCGCGCCGAGCGCGTCGGTGACGATCCTGGTCTTGTCGGCGCCGAAGAACACGAGGTCGCCATTCTGCGCGCCGGTGCGCTCCATCACGGCGCGCAACGCCGCTTCGGAGAGGTTCTTGACAATGGGCGACTGCAGGCCGGTTTCATTCAACTGCGTTGCGTCGTTGACCTTGATGTAGGCCAGCCCCCTGGCGCCGTAGATTTTCACGAATTCGGTGTAGCCGTCGATCTCGCCGCGCGAGAGGCCCGCGCCTCCCGGAATGCGCAGCGCGGTCACGCGGCACCCGGGATCGTTGGCCGGGCCGGAGAAAACCTTGAACGCAACCTCGCGCATGCAGTCGGCCACGTCCACGAGTTCGAGCGTGACACGCAGGTCGGGCTTGTCCGAACCGTATTTCCGCATCGCCTCGGCGTAGCTCATGCGCGGGAAAACCGCGGGAAGCCCGATGCCCTGCGCCTTCTGCATCATGTCGCGGATCATGCCTTCGACGATGCCCATGATCTCGTCTTCGCCGAGAAAGGATGTCTCGAGATCGACCTGGGTGAATTCGGGCTGGCGGTCGGCGCGCAGGTCCTCATCGCGGAAGCATTTGGTGATCTGGAAATAGCGGTCGAAACCGGCGACCATGAGCAACTGCTTGAACAGCTGCGGCGACTGCGGCAGGGCGTAGAACATGCCGTCGTGCACGCGGGAAGGCACCAGATAGTCGCGCGCGCCTTCGGGGGTCGAGCGCGTGAGCATGGGTGTCTCGACTTCCATGAAGCCGTGCGTGTCGAGATAGTCGCGCATGATTTTCGCGACCCGATAGCGCAGCTTGAGGTTCTTCTGCATCGGCTCACGACGCAGGTCGAGATAGCGATACTGCAGACGGATGTTCTCGTTGATGTTGTCATCGTCGATCTGGAACGGCGGCGTCAGCGCCGCATTGAGAATCTCGAGCTCCTGCGCCAGCACCTCGACCATGCCGGTCGGCTGGTTCGGGTTCTCGGTGCCCGCGGGCCGGGCGCGCACGCGGCCGGTAATGCGCAGCACGTATTCGGCGCGCACACCCTCGGCTGCCCCGAAAGCTGCCGGTGTATCGGGGTCGACCACCGCCTGGATGGTGCCCTCGCGGTCGCGCAGGTCGATGAAGATGACGCCGCCGTGGTCGCGCCGACGGTGGACCCAGCCGCAGAGCTGGACCGTGTTGCCGATGTCGGCGGCGCTGACGCCGCCGCAGTAATGCGTACGCATGCCTGGATTTCCTATTGAATGTCCCGGGGAGTGTCGCCGCCGACGACCCCCATCGAGATGATGGTTTTCAGCGCAAGATCGACCGACATGTCGAGTTCGATCGCTTCGCTTTTCTTCACGAAAAAATAGAACCCGTTGACCGGGCTGGGGGTGGTGGGGATGAACACGGCGACATGTTCATCCGGCAGTTTCGCCATCACCTCGGCCGGCACGTTGGTCTGGAAGGCCAGCGACCACGCGCCGCCGTGCGGATAACGCACCAGCAGCACCTTCCTGAACGCATGCCCGCTGCCCGAAAGCAGACTGTCCGACACCTGTTTGACGCTGCCGTAGATCGACTTCACCACCGGAATGCGCACGAGAAAGGACTCGATCGCATCGACCAGCTTCTGTCCGAACAGATTGGCGGCGAAAACGCCGGTCGCCAGTATCACCAGCGCGGTCAGGATCACGCCCAGGCCGGGAATGCGCAGGCCCAGCCAAACCTCGGGCTGCCACTCGGCGGGCAGCAGGTCGAGGCTCTGGTCGAGCGTACCGATCAGAAGATTCAGCACCCAGAGCGTGATGCCAAGCGGCACCCAGATCAGCAGACCGGTAACGAAATAGCGTTTCATGATGCGATGGCACACAAAGAAGCGGACGGCTCGCACCGCCCGCTTTTCGTCGCCGCAGCGATCTCAGTTACACGCCGGACACGCGCCCGTGCCGCAGGCAGGCGACGGCGCGTCGGACTTGGGCTCGGCGGGTTTGCCGCCGCCCTTGAAATCGGTCGCGTACCAGCCCGTGCCCTTGAGCGCGAAGCCGGCGGCGGTCAACTGCTTGGCGTATTCGGCCTTGCCGCACGACGGGCAGAGCGTCAGGGGCGCGTCCGAGATTTTTTGCATTTCGTCCGCGGCGTGTCCGCATGCGGCGCATTTATAAGCGTAGATCGGCATGGAAATTCTCCGACAATCAAGAAGTTGGGCAATTATACCCACGCCCCCCCCACGCGCCCAAACTCCAGCCGCCGTGCTCACCCGCCGGCCAGCGCGGCGAGAAGATCGGGCTTCAGGATGTGGATGATGCCGCGTCCCAGGCGTATGCCGCCCTGCGCTTCGAGGCGCTTCAGGTGGCGCGAGACGACTTCGCGCGCCGTGCCCAGTTCCAGCGCCAGTTGCGCGTGCGTCAGGTGCAGCGCCCCGTCGTCGGCTAGCGGATACCCCAGCAGGGTTTCGGCCAGGGTGCGGTCGATGCTGGGCGAACACAGGCGTTCGAGCCGGGCGATGACGCCCGCCAGGCGCTGTCCGAAATTCCCGAAGACAAAGCTGCGAAAAAGCGACGAGACGCCAAGCGCCTGATGAAACGCCGATGCGGGCAGCGCCAGCAATCGGGTATCGGCGAGGGTGAGCGCCTCGGCCGGAAAGCGGGCACGCCCCAGCAGGCAGGAAGTGGTCAGCACGCAACCCTCGCCCGGCAGCACATCGTAGAGCTTCACCTCGCGGCCGGACGCCGTCATCACCTGCACGCGCAGGCCGCCTTCCAGCACCAGCAGGTAATCGGTGCAGTCGGCGCCGGGCCCGCTCAAGCGCTGCCCGCCGGGAAAGCGCAAGGCGCGCGAGCGGTCGAGCAGCGGCGCAAGCCCCGGGTCGGTCTCCGCGTCGGGCAGCGGAAACAAGCGGTGCGCGCCCGCTTCATTCGCCTGTCTGTCGTCGTTCATGGGTCGCCTCGGAATCGTCTGCATCGAAATGCGGCGGCACGGCCTGCCGCCTGCCGATGATAGGGCAAAAGAAATTGCGCCAGCGTGACCGAGTCACTGTATCCCACACCGTTGCGCACCTAGAGTCGGCAACGGCACACGGCGCGGGCAACAACGCGTCATGCCGCATCGTTCAGCCCGATCATCAATTCTCGAGGAGGATGTCATGGACATCATGCAGGAGAAATCCAATGCCCGGCCGCGCCGGCATACACTGCTCGCCGCAGCGCTTCTGGCGGCCGGCGTCAGCTTCGCCGCCGCCCCCCTTGCTAGCGCGGCAGTGCGCGTCGAAATCGCCGCCCCCACCTACGGCCCGGTCATCGTCGCCCGCGTACCGGCCGCCGCCGGCGGTGAATTCCGCAGCGCCGACGGCGCGGTCGTGGTGAAAATTCCCGCCGGCGCGCTCAACCGCGACGCGCGCCTGTCGGTGATCCGCACACGCGGCAGCGGCCCGGCCCTGGGCGCCACGCTCGCGGCCAACGGCCCGGTCTACCGGGTGGCGCTCAGCGCCGCCGGACTCGGCGGACAGCCAACGCTGAGCCGGCCGATGACGCTCGAATTCGCCGCCGACTCGGCGCCGACGCATCCCGAAATCGGTGAAACGGCGGTCTTCCGCCAGGGGCAGTGGCGGCGCATGATGGCCAACTTCTACCGCCGCGCCGACAACACCGCCGTCACGCTCAGCCGCTTCACCAGCGCCTCCTACCGTCCGGTCAAGCGCAGCCTGCAAAGGGCGAGCGGCCCCGCGGTCGAACGCGGCCGCGACCTCTACCTCAACAACACCTGGGGCAGCGAACGCCTGTTTGGCACCGGCACCTTCCAGTTGCAGGAAGTCGCCAACCAGCTCACACCGGCCATGGCCGTCGACCTCGGCCTGCAGGTCGACGCCAGCAAGTTGCCGCAGCCCATGCTCGATCTGTTCATGGGCAACGACTTCGCCGCCAAGCAGGCGGCACTGAACGACCCCATGGCCGCGCGCATGCTGATGCAACTCGGCGCCGTCGTCGGCGTGAAAGCGCAATTCAACGATCCCAACGACCCCATGCGCGTGACCGAACTCGGCCTCACCTGCGCGGTCTGCCACGTCACGGTGACGAAGACGCCGATCCAGCTCGAAGCCAACCAGCCCGCCGTACCTCTGCCCATCGGCATGCCCGTGTTCGGCCCGCCGAACACCACGCTCAACGCCGGCGGCCTGCTTTCCGCCTCGCCCGCGCTGCCGGTCCAGCGCGTCAACCGCGGCCAGATCCGCGACGCCACTATCGTAGAACTGCAATGGCCGCGCGGCAGCGCCGACCCGCGTTTCTTCCCGAACAATCCGTTCGACGACGAGGTCGTCAACCCGACCAGCATCCCACCGCACTGGAACTTCATCGACCTGGCCGAACAGGGCTATGCGGCAACCTGGAACGGCGTCATCCAGGGCCGTCCCGGCAACGACTACATCGCCGCTGCCGCCGAATGCGGCATCGACCTCGTCATGGGGGCGAACGGCGCCTTCGGCACCAATCTCGAACAGGTGATGCGCGGCGGCGCACCCAACAACGCCGGCATCACCAATTTCGAGATCGGCAACAACCTGCCGCAGGAGTTCTGGGATCGTCTGTCGTTCGCAGAAATCGACGAGCCCGGCAACGAAATCAACACGCAGAACCTGCGCGACGTGCAGAGCTTCCTGCAAAGCATCGTCAGCCCGCCGCCCGGTCCGTACGACGAAGTGCGCGCCGAAGCCGGCATGAAGCTCTTCTTCGGCCGCGCCAACTGCGCCGCCTGCCATTCCAGCGCCGAAGGCACCGGCGCGGTAGGCCGCTACTTCACCAACATCACCGCGAACCGCCCCGAAGGACTGCTGGCCGTCGGCATCAAGACCCCCGGCCTGCGCGGCCTCGCCTTCACCGCGCCGTATTTCCACGACGGCAGCGCGGCGACCCTGCGAGACGTTGTCGTGCGCTACACCTCGAACGACATCCCCGAGGTGCCGTCGAATCTCAGCGCCGAGGAAATCGACCAGATCGTCGAGTATTTGAAGAGCCTGTAAGCCCGCCCTTCCCCGCCGTCTGCCCTGCACGGGCAGGCGGCGGGGTACTTCAACTTTCTTGAAAAAAGGACTCCACCCATGATCGCCCGCATCCTGCCCCTCGCGCTCGCCCTGGCCTTTGCGCCGTCCGCCCAGGCCGCCACCGCCTTCGCCGGTTCCACCCTCTCCGTCGAACTGCTCGACGTCCTCGACGCGAACGGCGCACGCGTCGAAACCGGCTGGTTCGTCTTCGGCGAAGGCGCCGCCGGCGAACGCCAAACCCTCATCGACGGCAACGCCTCGACCCTCGACCTGCTGCCGCCACCTTCCGGCTTCCCCGCCGAACTCGGCATCGGTCAGAGCATCGACTTCGGCCTTATCGCAGGCGGCGCCACCTTCGGCCCCGGCAGTATCGAAGACGCCATCGACGGCTCCCTGGAAATTTTCTTCGAGAACTTCTCCGGCACAGCGCTCACCTTCAGCTTCCGCTATAGCCTCGACCAGTTCGCCAGCGCCAGCCTCGGCGCACCGGGCGAACAGGCCTACGCAGAAACGGCCGTCAGCCTGGGCGACGACAGCGGCGACTTCCTGAGCAGCCGGATATCCAGCGGCGACGGCCGCTTCAACGGCAACGGTTTCGCACAATTCGACCTGGCGAGCGGCAGCTCCAACCTTCTTTTCGGCAGCCTAGCCACAACCGCCTTCGCTGCCGCCCCCGTGCCCGAGCCCCAAACCTGGGCGCTGCTGGCCGCGGGAATCGGCCTCATCGCCTGGCGCACCCGGCGCGACGCGGCCGCTTGACGGCACGCAAAGCGTTCGTATATATTCTCACGCGCCACACACAAGGCCCGCGCAACGCACGCGGGCCGCCTTGCGGAAGAACAAGACCAACAGCGCCGTAACCGGGCCACACCCGGACGCGGCAACACCAGGCATACGCAAGGGAAGGCAACACCGTGTCAACAGCAAGGCAACCCGCAGCAAGGCGCAATACGCGCAGCGCGCATCCGCAGCAGAACGAAGCAAGCCCCATCGGATACCGGCTTGTCCCGCCCGTTCTCCCCACCCCCGAATGCGCGCAAACGCCGCCACCCCGTCCCCTGCATGCCTCCTCCCCGTCCGGCCGCGTCCGGACTGTTGATGATTTCACCACTCAGGGAACCCCCACCATGAAAACCGCTGTGCAACAACCCATCCGCAACACCCTTCGACTTGGCGTGCTCGCCGCCACCCTGCTGACGGCCGGCCACGCCCACGCCGTCGTCGCCCAATGGGCGCTTACCGAAATCGCCCCGCAGCCGGGCATGTCCGCCCTTTCGGTCTCACTCAACGATTCCGGCCAGGCCGTTGGCGTAAGCCTTGTCAACCCGTTCCCTCGCCCCTTTATATGGCAGAACGGCACGACGACAGTCCTGGACACCCTGCCTGGCAGCGTCCCCGATTTCGGGATGGCCACCGCCATCAACAATAGCGGACAAATCGCCGGCTTTTCGGGCTCCCGTGCCGTCCTGTGGCAGAACGGAACCCCCATCGACCTGGGTGCGCCGCTTGGCAGTACGAGTGTACCTTCTGCCATCAACGACGCCGGCCAAATCGTCGGTGAGCTCGAAGAACAGGCCTTCGTCTGGCAGAACGGCACCATGACCCAGCTCACCGACCTGTCCGGCGGTACCGGCTCCAGCTCTGCGTTCGACATCAACAACCGCGGCCAGATCGTCGGCTGGAGCGACACCCTCACGGGCTCTTCGCCCGCCGTCCTCTGGCAGAACGACGGCAGCATCGTCAACCTGGGCGACCTGCCGGGCGGCATCGTAGACGGCTCCGCCAACGCCATCAACAACCTCGGGCAAATCGTCGGATACAGCGAAGCCGCCACCGGCCAGCGCGCTTTCCTGTGGCAAAACGGCGTCATGACCGACCTGGGCGACCTTGCCGGCGGGCTCGACGAAAGCGAGGCCATCGACATCAACGACCTCGGGCAGATCGTCGGCACCAGCGAAGCCGCCGCAGGCAGCCGCGCCGTCCTCTGGGAAAACGGCATCCTGATCGACCTCAACGAACTGGCCGGCGTCGCCGGCAGCGGCTACACACTGAATCAGGCCCTGGCCATCAACAACCTCGGCCAAATTCTTGTCTCCGGCACGGACGTCAACGGCAGCTTCCGCAGCCTCCTGCTTGCCCCCGTGCCCGAGGCCGACACCTGGGCCATGCTGCTGGCCGGCCTGGGGCTCGTCGGCTGGGCCGCGCGCCGCCGCGCATCGCAGCCCCAGAGCACCTCGCACTGAGGTCAAGCGCCGCCTGCACCGCAGCGGCGTTACCAGGCACGCCTGCGTCCGGCGGCACGCGGACACAGGCCATTGAGTTTTCCCGATAAAGCGACAAAACGGCAAGCGGGGGTGTCGGCAAAGTATTGCCGATCTACCTGTCATGACTACTTGAAAAGCAGTTGCCGCGCCGCCCCCACGATGAACAGCGTATTCGTCACCAGATAGCGCTTCCACAGCCGGCGCGGTTCAGAAAACAACCGATGCAGCCATTCCAGCCCGTTGTTCCGCATCCAGGCCGGCGCGCGCTGCACCGTGCCCGCATGGAAATCGAAAGCCGCGCCCACGCCTATCATCACCGCATTCACATGGCCCCGATGCGCCGCCATCCAGCGTTCCTGCTTGGGGCAGCCCAGGCCCACGAACACGA
>CAZOVQ010000044.1:2252-11214 GCA_964583195.1 uncultured Thiobacillus sp. | reverse complement strand
GCCGGCCTGCCGCCGGTGCGGCTGTCGGTGAACATTTCCGCACGCCAGCTGGAAAACCCGGATTTTGTGGACAGTGTGCTGCGCGCCGTACAGGTGTATTCACTCGACGGCCACCAGATGGAACTGGAGATTACCGAAAGCCTGCTCATGCGCGACTTCGAGGCCAATGCGGTCAAGCTGGGGCGGCTCTCCGCGTCCGGCATCCGGCTTGCCATCGACGATTTCGGCACCGGCTACAGCTCGTTCAAGTATCTCTCGCGCTTTCCCATCCACACGCTCAAGATCGACCAGTCCTTCGTGCAGGAACTTGACCGTGAGGAAAACGTCTCCATCGTCAACGCCATGATCGCGATGGGGCGTGGGATGAACCTCAACGTTATCGCCGAAGGGGTGGAAACCGAAGCGCAGCTCGCGCGCCTGCAACAGATGAAGTGCCACGAGATGCAGGGCCATTACTACAGCGCCCCGCTATCCAGCCACGAGGCGACCAGTCTTCTCGGCCGGCATGCGCGCGGCTTCGAAGGCTGCGCCGCAGGCTGACCCGGCTTCTTCCCGCGCTTTGCCGTGTCAGGGTCGCCGCCAGACGAGGCGGCGACGGAGCGGCTTTTTCCATTTCCCGCGAGCCGCTATCCATCAGCGGATGGCCCTATGAGCAAATTCTGTTCGCATTTTTGTAAATTAGTACTATTAAACTATTCTCGCTGGTACGAAATTAAAGTGCGTACCCATTTGGCCGATATCGTCAGACCCCACCCGCTCACGCGGGACTTTCGACAGGAGAATCGCTGTGCGCACCACACAATCCCTGTATGCCCGTTACCGTCTTCCCCTGGGCGCCTTGCCGTCCGCGCGTTCCGGATCCTTCACGGAAAATGACCGGGCGGCCGTCCGGCAGGCCCTGGCCGCGCTGGAAGCGATCACGGCCCACCCGGCTTTCGCGCGAGGCGCCCCCAGCCAGGACGAGATACTCGGTTATGCGCTGGCGCTGATGCAGTTGCGCGAATGTGCGAGTGCAGCCGGTTGCGAGCGTCTGGCGAACGCCTGCGACGCGCTTGCCGTAACGGTGGCGCGTGCGCTCGAAAACCGGGACCCTGTCCGCTGCGCGCCCGGCGTCGCCCTGACGCACTTCATTGCGCACGCGCGGGCCATGATAGCGATGGAGGTGGACGGCGCAGCCGCCACCTGCGCCGTGCCGGCGCGCCGCGAATCCGGGGGCACCCGGGCGCATACGCACTGAGCAAGGCGGCTTACGCCTGTTGTTCCGGCCCGTCATGCCGTCGTCGTCCGGCACACCCCGCCTTACCCGTCTGTTCGCCGAACACCCCACGCTCAAGGACGCTGTGCCGGATTGGGCGGCGCCACGCACCGATGCACGCATCGCGCTTTACGATCGGGTGTTTCCATGGCTGGAAGCGCGCATGTGGCAGGCCGACGATGCCGGTTTCGCACACGGACTGGAAACCATCCAGGCGCTGTCCCGCGAGCAACAGGCGCTGATCGGCCGCTCTGGCGCGCACCGGCAGCACGATTTCATCCTCGGCATTCCGGTCGCCGACCGGCCGGCGCATCTGCGCCAGTGCCTCGAAAGCATCCTGCAGCAATGCCGGCTGTACGGCTACGGCGGCCAGGATGCGGCGGGGCGCTACGCGAAATTCACCGTCGTCGTCGCGGAAGATAGCCGCGATCCGGCCGCCATCGCGGAACACCGGGCGATGGCCAAAGCGTTCTGCGACCAAGGGCTCACGGTCGTGCACTTCGATTTGCCAGAACAGGCAGCGCTGCTCGCGGCGCTGCCTGAAGCCGAGCGGGCCCGGCTGGGACGCCTGCTCACCACACAGCCACCGGAGCGTTTCTGGCACAAGGGCCAGGCGGCGAACCGCAACCTGTGCATCCTGAAAATGCGGCAGCTCGCGCTCAACCGCGAGAACACGCTTTTCTATCTGGTCGACAGCGACCAGTCGTTCCAGGTCAATCGCCGGACGGCGGCGGGCGAGGCGAGCGTGCCCGCACTCAACTATTTCCATTGCATCGACCGCATTTTCCGCGAACACGATGTTCGCGTGCTCAGCGGCAAGCTGGTCGGCGACCCGCCGGTGTCGCCGGCAGTGATGGCGGCGAATTTTCTCGATGACATGACGGCCTTTCTCGCCCGCATGGGCACCTGCAAGCCTCATGCGGCGTGCAGTTTCCATGCGCCAGACGCGCCGCTGCCGGGCGACGCGGCATATCATGATCACGCGAATCTGTTCGGCTTCGCCGCTCCGCCGCTGCCCTTCGACTATCTTTGTCCGCTTGCCGGGCCACACGACCATGCAGCCTGTCTCGACGGCTACACTGCGCGGCTTTCCGGCTTTTTTTTCGGCGAACATCTCACCCGGCGCACGGGTTTCCAGTATGTCGCCGGGGCGGGCAGGGTGCCGCTGCCCGCACGCACCATTTATCCCGGCAATACCGTCGCCCGATACGAAGGCCTGAAATACATCATTCCCTTCGGCCACCTGCGCCTGCGCATGTCCGGCCCCACTGCCGGACGCCTCATCCGCGCCGAGATCGGCGCCCGCTTCGCCACGGTCAACCTGCCGATGCTGCATGCCCGCACCGCCTCCGCCGAACTGGCCGACGAATTCCGCCCCGGCGTGGAACAGGGCACGGACGCCGGAATCGACATCGCCGACGAATTCGAGCGCCAGTTCTTTGGCGACCTGATGCTGTTTTCCGTGGAAGCCTGGCTCGAACGGCACGATCTGGCTGGGCTTGACGACGCGCAGGCCGTGGAGGCGACGGTGCGCGAAACCGAAGCCCGTCTGCTGGCTTCGTACGCGGACAAGCATCAGGCGGTGAACACGCGCCTGGACGAACTCGAACGCTGGCTGGCGGCCGCGCCGGCCGACTGGCCGGACAGGAAATCGCGCATCCGCCTGACGGCCTTTCTGCGCGCCATGAGGGTGAATTTCGGCGACACGGCGCCGGCCTGGCAACAAATCCAGTCCGTGCCGCACCGCGCCGCGCGCCGCGCGCAGATCGTCGATGCGCTGACGCACTACCAGGAAGAACGCCGGGCCTGGGATCGGCTGGTCAGCTGAATACGGCGGCCGCGTGCGCGACGAGCGTCGCGCGGCACGCGGCGTGAGCCTGTTCCGCTGCGGCGAGGGAAGCGGCGTCGAGCACGATCCCGGTGTAGGCATTGACCGTATCGAGCACGCGACCGGCGGCGATGTCGGGCGACGAATCGCCGGCGCCCGCAACGCCGGTCTGGCTGAAGCGCCGGTAGGCCGGCGAGAGCGGCGAAGCGAGCGTCAAACGATGCGCCAGCCAGTCGAGAAGACGCCGGGTGTCGCTGCGCACCCGTCCGGCGTCGAAGTAATCGTAGCGTTCCGGGTAGCGGGTGGCGAACGCGGCGAGCGTCCCCAGCCGCTCGATGTAGTAGGCCGCAGCTCCCGCGGGGGTGGCGTAGGGATCGTCCGGAGATTTGCCGGCGAAAAGACGGACGATGCTTTTGAGCGTGGCCGCAGGCGGGCGCAGGCTCATCAGCACGACGATGCGCGCCGGAGCGAGCGCATCCAGTTCCAGCGGGTAGTCGTTGTGCAGGAGCTTGTCGAAGAGATAGCGCGCCCCCGGCTTCGGAGGGTCGGACGCGGCGTATTGCGCAAACTGGCGCTCGAGATCGTCGGCCAGGACGTAGCCGCGGTGCATTTCGTAATAGCCGTCGATTTCCGGATGCGAGCCGAGCAGGTGGCCGACGAGGCTGGTATAGGCGCGCATGTGCGACAGCAGGAAGATGCGCGCGTGCGGCGGTTGCACGGTCAGGATCGGTGGTGACGCAGCAGGCGCGCGAGCGCCTCCTTCAGCGGCCCGTCGCCGATGCCGGCCTCGAGACGCGCCAGGCCGTCGAGCGCGGTGGGCGGCAGGCCGGCTTTTTCGTGCGGCGCCACATAGGGCGCGAGCAATTGCGGATCGACGCTGCTGCGCACGCTGGCGACGGCGAAGCCACGCTTTTCCAGGACGGCGACGAGCGTGTCGGTTTCGCGCCGCAGCCGGCTGACGACGGCGCCACTGGCGCAGGCGAGCGCGAGCACGCCGTTTTCCAGCGCGCGCACGCGCACATGGCCGACCAGCGGTGCGGGTAGCGCCCGGTCGAGCGCCGCCTGAAGTTGCAGCAGCGCCTGCCCGCGCGCGGCGACGCCCGCCGGCAGGCGGCGGGCAAGCAGGTCGGCGAGACGTTCGACGCTCACGGAAGACGCGGAACCTTCGCCCGCGCGGCGACTCGCATCGCTGTCTTCGCGGCGTCACGGCCGGCGCAGGGCGCTATGTTAAAATTCAAGGATTTACCGCGTCCCGCGGGCATTCCGGGTTCCCCATGCTGCAATCCATTTTCAAGAAAGTCTTCGGCAGCCGCAACGACCGGCTGGTCAAACAATACCTGCAAAAGGTCAAGGCGATCAATGCGCTGGAGTCGGAGATGGAAGCGTTGTCCGACGCCGATCTTGCCGCGAAGACCGCCGAATTCCGCGCCCGACTGGGTGAGGGCGAAGCGCTCGACAAGCTGCTGCCCGAAGCCTTCGCCGTGGTACGCGAAGCTTCGAAGCGCGTACTCGGCATGCGCCACTTCGACGTGCAGCTGGTGGGCGGTATGGTATTGCACGCCGGCAAGATTGCCGAAATGCGCACCGGCGAAGGCAAGACGCTGATGGCTACGCTCGCCGCGTATCTCAACGCGCTGCCGGGCAGGGGCGTGCACGTGGTCACGGTGAACGACTACCTCGCGCAGCGCGACGCCGAGTCCATGGGCAGGCTGTATGGTTTTCTCGGCCTGACCACCGGCATCAACCTGTCGCAGATGCCGCACGAGCAGAAGCAGGCCGCCTATGCTTGCGACATCACCTACGGCACCAACAACGAATACGGCTTCGACTACCTGCGCGACAACATGGTCTACCAGATGGCCGACAAGGTGCAGCGGCCACTGGCCTTCGGCATCATCGACGAGGTCGATTCCATCCTCATCGACGAGGCGCGCACGCCGCTCATCATTTCCGGCCAGGCCGACGACAACACCGAGCTGTACATCCGCGTGAATGCCGTGCCGCCGCGCCTCGAACGCCAGAAAGAAGAGGAAGGCGCGGGCGATTACTGGGTCGACGAAAAAAGCCGCCAGGTGTTGCTGTCCGAATCCGGCCACGAAAAAGTCGAGGCGGTGCTGAACGAATTCGGCCTTCTGCCCGAAGGCGGCAGTCTGTACGATGCGTCCAACATCATGCTGATGCACCACGTCTACGCCGCACTGCGTGCGCACGCGCTGTTCTTCCGCGACCAGCACTACGTCGTGCAGAACAATGAAGTCATCATCGTCGACGAATTCACCGGTCGCCTGATGAGCGGGCGCCGCTGGTCGGACGGTCTGCACCAGGCGGTCGAAGCCAAGGAAGGTGTGGCGATCCAGAAGGAGAACCAGACGCTGGCGTCGATCACCTTCCAGAATTATTTCCGCATGTACGCCAAGCTCTCCGGCATGACCGGCACGGCGGATACCGAGGCCTTCGAATTCCAGAGCATCTACGGGCTGGAGACGGTGGTCATCCCCACCCACCGACCGATGATCCGCAAGGACGAGCACGACCAGGTCTACCGTTCCGGCCGCGAGCGCGACCAGGCCGTCATCAACGACATTCGTGCGCGCAATGCCAACGGCCAGCCGGTGCTGGTCGGCACCACCTCCATCGAAGCCAACGAACACCTTGCCGCCGAACTGAAAAAAGCGGGCCTGCCGCACAACGTGCTCAACGCCAAACAGCACGCGCGCGAAGCCGATGTCATCGCGCAGGCCGGCATGCCCGGCGGCATCACCATCGCCACCAACATGGCGGGTCGCGGCACCGACATCGTGCTGGGCGGCAACATCCAGAAGGAAATCGATGCGATCCGTGACGACGCGGCGCTGTCCGAAACCGAAAAGACGGCCCGCGTCGACGCCCTCAAGGCCGACTGGCAGACCCGCCACGACGCCGTCATCGCCGCCGGCGGCCTGCACATCATCGGCACCGAGCGCCACGAATCCCGTCGCGTCGACAACCAGTTGCGCGGCCGCTCGGGGCGCCAGGGCGATCCGGGTTCATCCCGCTTCTTCCTGTCGCTGGAAGACCCCTTGCTGCGCATCTTCGCCTCCGACCGTGTCGCCGCGATCATGGATCGCCTGAAAATGCCCGAGGGCGAAGCCATCGAGCATCCGTGGGTCACGCGTGCAATCGAGAACGCACAGCGCAAGGTCGAGCAGCGCAACTTCGACATCAGGAAGCAGCTACTCGAATACGACGACGTGGCGAACGACCAGCGCCGCGTCATTTACGAACAACGCAACGAACTGCTGGCGAGCGCGGAAATCGGCGACACCATCCGCGCCATGCGCGACGACGTGCTGAACGAGGCGATCAGCCTCCACATCGCGCCAGGCAGCATGGACGAACAATGGGACGTGCCGGGCCTGGAAAAATCACTCGCCGCGCAATTCAATCTCGACCTGCCGCTGCAACAGTGGCTGGACGAGGACAAGACGCTGGACGAGGACGGCCTGCGCAGGAAAATCTGTGAAGCCGCCGATGCCCGGTACCGGGAAAAAGAAGCACAGGTCGGCGCCGACGGTCTGCACCAGTTCGAACGCGCGGTCATGCTGCAAAGCCTGGATACGCACTGGCGCGAGCACCTGTCGGCGCTGGATCACCTGCGCCAGGGCATCCACCTGCGCGGCTACGCGCAAAAGCAGCCCAAGCAGGAATACAAGCGCGAGGCCTTCGAACTCTTCTCCGCCATGCTCGCCGCGATCAAGTCCGAAGTCACGCAGATCACCACCACCGTTCAGGTGCGCGCATCCGAGGACATCGCCGCGGTCGACCTGCACGAACCCTCCGGGATGCAGTTTCAGCACACCGGCTACGATGAAGGACAGGATTTTGCAATGGCCGAAAGCGAAGCGGCATCCGCCGCCACGACGCCTGCCGTTGCCGGCCCCAAGGTCGGGCGCAACGACCCCTGCCCCTGCGGCTCGGGCAAGAAATACAAGCACTGCCACGGCAAGCTCGCATAGGAGGCCCGTCATGCCGTACTACGTTTTCCGCCTGGGCATGTTCAAGATTCTGGAAAAACAGGGCGAATGGGCGAGCTTCAAGGAAGCGCGTGCGCACACCAACGCGCTGCGCAAGGCACTTGACCCCACAAGCGGCGACCAGTACAAGATGATCTTTGCAGAGAACGAGATCGTCGCGCAGGAAACGCTCACCGCCGAGCGCGAGCTGGACAGGACACTCTCCGGCGACGACTGGTAAAAGTCGCCGGCAAACCTGCCGCGCGGCCGCTGGCCGCGATCGCGTGCTACGCTTTCCGAACGACTTCCTTACCGGCTATCCGAATGCCATGGCCGAATACAACGAAGACGCCTACAAACAGGCCCGCAAGGCTTATATCGAACACAGTTGCCCCTTCGAGCGGGCGCTGCTGTCGCGCTGTGTAGGCTGCGCGCGTTCGAGAAAGCTCAATCTCGCCGAACGCGAGGCCATCGCCTGCGGCGATCCGGCTACCCGCGCGCACTGCCATGCCTTCTATCAGGCCTTGCACGACAACGCGAAATTTGCGCTGAAGATCGACCCTGTGACGAACCCTTCCCTCACGCCCCCATCGACGGATGCCCGTTGGCCTTTCGGCAAGGAAATTCGCGCGCAATGCGGCGGCGTGCGCGGGTTGGCGGCGGAACTGGGCGATCCGGGCGATGCCGGCACCGATGTCGCCGCGACGGTCCTGCGGGCGCTGGTGGCATACGGCGCCAGCGACGCCTTCCCCTATTCCGGCATCATGCGCGCGGTCGTGCATTATGAACCGCGCAAGCGGCGCGGCTGAAAGCCTGCCGCCCCGGATCAGACCGAAGCGAAATGCAGGACTGCGGCAAAGCCGTGACCGCCTTGTGCGCGCGGCAGGCCATCGCCGAGTTCGAGCCGCGCGTGCGACAGCGCGGCGATGCGCTCGACGATGGACAGCCCCAGGCCGCAACCTTCGCCGCCGGTTTCGCCGCGATGGAAGCGCGCCAGCAGTTGCGCGCGCAATCCGGCGGGCACGCCCGGGCCGTCGTCGGCGACGCGCAACGTACAGCCCTGCGGGCGGCCTTCGAGGCGGATTTCGATGCGTGCGCCATCCCCGGCATGGGTCAGCGCGTTGCCGACGAGATTGCGCACGACGATGTCCAGCCATGCCGCCTCCATCGCGATGCGGCAATCCGCCGCCAGCTCGACGGCAAGGCTCGGCCCCGGCCGCTTCGATCCGCCGGGCTGCGCGGCCCGCAGCTCGGCGACGGTTTTCTCGATGCGGGAACGCGGATCGTAAGGCTTGCTTGCCGCCGTGCGCAGGCCAGGCTCGATACGCGCCAGGGTGAGCAATTGCTCGACCAGATGCGTCATCCGGTCGACACCGGCGATCACCTGCTCCAGCGCGTGCCGGCTCGCCTCGCCGCCCTGCGCGCGCGCTGCCACCTGCGCCTGCACGCGCAGGGCGGCGAGCGGCGTGCGCAGCTCGTGTGCGGCATCGGCGGTAAAACGGCGTTCGTTTTCGAAGGCGGTCGCCACCCGCGCGACCAGGGCGTTGAAAGCGCTGCGCAACGGTGCGATTTCCGCGGGCAGCGGCAAGGCCGTATCGAGCGGCATCAGCGCATCGGCATCCATGGCCGCGATCGTGCGCGCCAGGGTTTCGACCGGACGCAGGGCACGGCCGACGACCCACCATACCGCCAGCGCCATGAGCGGCAGCGCCAGCAAGGCCGGCAGCAGCAGGGACAGGCCGGTTTCGCGCGCCAGCTGGTCGCGCGCACCGTGGCGCTGGCCGACGACGATGGTGTAGGCGCTGTGCCCGCTGGCGACGGCGAACAGCCGCCAGTGCTCCGCGCGGTGCTGGCGATCACTGTAGCCAGGCGGTATCGGCGCATCGA
>CAZOVQ010000044.1:0-2225 GCA_964583195.1 uncultured Thiobacillus sp. | reverse complement strand
GACAGCACAAGGCGCTGCGGTTCGCCGTGTTCACGGCGCCAGATTTCGAACGCGATGGGAACGCCGTGCTGTTCGCCGCGCTGCTGCATCTCGCCGGCAAAACGGCCGATTTCGCCGCCTTCCGCGATGACGAGGAGGGTTTCCGCCACTTGCGCAAGCTGGATGTCGAGCAGTTCGTCGGCTTCGTGGTGCGCGCTTCGATACGCCGCCAGCGATGCCAGGAGGCCGATCCCGAGCACGGTGCCGGCGATCAGCCGGATCAGCCGCCGGCGCAATGAATCGTGCGCGCGCTTCATGCCGGCATCGTATAACCGACACCGCGCACGGTGCGGATCGTCTCGGCGCCGAGTTTTTTTCGCAGGTGGTGGATGTGGACTTCAAGCGCGTTGCTCTCGACGCTGTCGTTCCATGTGTACAGATGTTCTTCCAGCGCGCGGCGAGTCAGCACGCGGCCGGCGTTTTCCATGAGCAGCTGCAGGAGGTCGAATTCGCGCTGCGTCAGCTCGACCGGGACTGCTCCCTGCGCTGCCGTGCGAGCCGCCGGGTCCAGCGTGAGCGTGCCCAACGTGAGCACTGGCTCGGCGCGACCGTGCGCACGCCGCAGCAGCGCACGCAGGCGGGCGGCGATTTCATCGAGGTCGAAGGGCTTCAGCACGTAATCGTCGGCGCCGGCATCCAGCCCGCGGACCCGGTCCTCGATCTGGTCGCGCGCACTGAGAATGAGCACCGGCATCGCATCCTGCCGACCGCGCAGCCATTGCAGCACCGACAGGCCGTCGCGCTTCGGCAGTCCCAGGTCGAGCACCATCGCCGCGAACGACCCGGTTCCCAGCGCCGCGATGGCCGCCTCGCCGTCACGCACCCAGTCCACCGCGTAGCCTCCCAGCCGCAGGCCTGCCGCGAGACCGTCACCCAGCAGACGGTCGTCTTCCACCAGGAGCAGTCGCATGACGAAGGGCGCAGGCAGAGTCGGCAATACGGGCGAGCATAACAGCCTCGTCCGGCAGGACGAAATCCTTTGTATCCTGCCGCGCCGCCGACGCCACACCGGATCAATCAGCGCTTTCCCGGCGCGCCGCCGTGGGCGGAACGTGGCGCAGCTGCCCATCGCGTGCCGCGCGCGCGACGGCCTGATACTGGTCGATCGCGCGCGCGATAGGTGCATCCGTCGGGCCCGCCGGCGTCGCAGGCTCCTGCCGTGCGTCCAGCCGCCATGCTTCGACCCGGCGCCCGGGGCTCAGGACGACCAGGTGCCCGGGGGTGAGATAGCCCAGCTTCTGGTAGGTGGCGATGAAGGCGCGACCGGCGTCGGGATAGGCACGCAGCACGCTGCGCCCGAAAAACCGCGTGCGCTCGGGAAGGCCAAGCAAATCGAGTACCGTGGGCACGATATCGATCTGGCTGGCGAGCCGGGTATCGGTATGAGGCGCAAGATGCGCCGGCGCGTAGAGGATCGCGGGGATGTGGTAATTCTCCGGCGGCAGGCTCGTGCGTCCCTTGCTCGACGCGCAGTGGTCGGCGACCAGCACGAACAGCGTGTCCTTGAACCAGGGTTTGGCACGCGCCATCTCGATGAAGCGGCCGAGCGCCCAGTCGGAATACTTCACCGCGCCGGGGCGCCCGCGCGGCAGATCGATGCGGTCTTCGGGGAAGGTGAAGGGCGTGTGGTTCGACGTCGTCATCAGGTGCATCAGAAAGGGTTTGCCGCTGTTGGCGTCGCGATCCATCAGTTCCAGCGCGTAGTCGTACAGGTGTTCGTCGGCCAACCCCCAGATGTTGCCGAAACCGCGATGCCGATCGGGAAACTGCCTGCGGTCGACAGGCAGGTAATGGTTGCCGGCGAAGTAGGCGTCCATGTTGTCGAAGCGCGCGTAGCCGCCGTACACGAAGCGGTTGACATAGCCATGGTCGGCCAGGACCGCGCCCAGGGTTTCCAGATCCTGGTTGTTCTCGCGCCAGATGATGGAGTGCCCTGGCAAGGGCGGAATGGCCAGCGACAGTGCTTCCAGCCCGCGCACGGTGCGATTGCCGGTGGCGCGCAGGTTGGCCAGATACAGGCCGGCATCGGCCAGGCGGTCGAGATTGGGCGTGAGCCGCTGGGTATTGCCGTCGTGCGCCATG
The DNA here is from genome assembly GCA_964583195.1 of uncultured Thiobacillus sp. GTDB lineage: Bacteria > Pseudomonadota > Gammaproteobacteria > Burkholderiales > Thiobacillaceae > Thiobacillus. The sequence goes on along the minus strand of CAZOVQ010000044.1, from coordinate 104 downwards.
AAACCCGACGACAGGCTTTCCATCGTGACAATGACGACGTTGCGGGGCGGGCTGGCCTCGACGATGCGCGGCAGTTCGGCAGCGGGGACGCGGGGCGGGGCGGG
>CAZOVQ010000043.1:0-11264 GCA_964583195.1 uncultured Thiobacillus sp. | reverse complement strand
CTGCTCCGGGGTTGCCGACGTAGTTGACCGCCACCATCGCGCCTTCGCGCGCGAGCTGAATGGCGACGGCTCGGCCGATGCCGGAACTGGCGCCGGTGACCAGTGCCTTCTGTCCGCGCAGGCGGGCGTGACAGGGCGGATGCGGCATGACGGGGGCGGGGAAGGCGTCGGGCGGTGCAGTGGGATCAGACATGGCTTTTCCTGGGACTTGGGTTAAAGGGAACTGCGAAAGACGGCGGACGGCGGAACGAAAAAACGTGCGGCGGGCTTGTCGGCGGCAAGCTCCGGGCTGCCGTCTCCTCTACATTCTGGCGAGTCGTCATGGCAGTCAGGGGAAAGCGACAGGCGCGAAAACCTGGCGTTCGCGCGCCTTGCCCGCCGCGCGGGCCAGATGCTGCCAGGCTTGCAGGGTGCAGGCGACCGACCAGGCCTGGCAGGGGGCGCCACCGGGCGCATGCGGTGCATCGCCGTCGAAGAGTTCGGAGATCGAGCCGAGCCCGACATCGAGCAGATGCGCACGCAGCGGTTCGAGGCGAGCGAGTGCCTGTTCCGCGTCGCCGCAGGCGCGGTATTCGGCGAGGGCGTAGTGCCCCAGCAGCCAGCCCCAGGCCGGGCCCTGATGGTAGCTGCCGTCGCGTTCGTCGACCCCGCCCTGGTAGTACGCGCGGTAGCCGGGCGCACCCGGCGCGAGCGTGCGCAGGCCAAACGGCGTCAGCAACTGCCCGGCGACCGCAGCGACGACGCGCTGCTGCGCAGCCTGGCCGAGAGGGCTGTGCGCGAGGCTTACCGCGAAAATCTGGTTGGGGCGCAGGCGATCGTCGTTGCCATCGGGGCCGTCCAGAACGTCGGCGAGCCCGCCGTGCGGCAGGATGAAACGCGCAAAGCTGGCCCGTACACGCGCGGCCCGTGCGGCGTAAGGCGCGGCCTCGCGGCCGAGCTGCGTGGCGAAGCATTCGAGGCTGCGCAGCGCGTTGTACCACAGGGCGTTGAGTTCGACCGGCTTGCCGATGCGCGGCGTTACCGGCTCGCCGCGCACCCGCGCGTCCATCCAGGTGATCTGGCTGCCGGGTTCGCCGGCGCGCAGCAGGGCGTCGTCCGGGTCGGCGCCGATGCCGTAGCGGGTGCCGCGTGCGTAGGCTTCGACGATGCCTTCGAGCGCGGGCATGATGTGGCGGAGCGCGGCCTGATCGCGAGTGTGTGCGTGATACGCGCGCCAGGCTTCGATGTACCACAGGGCCGCGTCGGCGCTGTTGTATTCTGCGCCGCCGCCGTGCTCGGGCAGAAGATTCGGCAGCATGCCCGCGTCGATGAATCCGGCCCAGGATTCGAGGATGCGCCGGGCAACGACGAAACGTCCGGTTGCCAGCGCAAGCCCCGGCAGGGCGATGAAGGTGTCGCGTCCCCAGTCGGCAAACCAGGGGTAGCCGGCGATGACGGCGGCACCGTCGGCAAGCTCACAGCGGTCGTTCCAGTAAGGCAGATCGGTGGGCGGCGGCGGGTTCTGCGGGCGGGCACGGCGGATCAGGTAGCGGTCGCTGTCGATCAGCAACTGCCGGATCCAGTCGGGGGCGTCGTCGTACCCGTGCGCGCACAGCGTGGCGTGCTGGATGCGGTTGCCGTCGTAATGGCGGCGGTGCGTCAGTGCGGTCTCGATGTCGGGCACTGCGGCCCGTGCCTGCGGGCTGGCGCAGAATCCGGTCTGGCGGCCGGGCACGAGCGCCAGACGCAGATGCCCGACACGGAAGTGATCCTCGACGTCGGGCAGGCCGCGCGCGTGCTCGGCGGGCATCTGGAAATCGCGGTACCAGGCGGGATCGACGCGGAATTCGCCATGCGCGCTGGCGAAATGGAGCTTCGCCTCGCTGCCCGCGAGCAGGCGCAGGCGGCCGTCGCAGAGGTCGGCCGACAGGTCGCCGCGGGCATCGGCACGGGTTTCGCCGTGGTGGTCGCGGTCGTCGCACAGCAGCGCGATTTCCAGGGCAAGCGGCCGTTCGATCGGGCGCACGAGCTTCCAGGCCAGACACAGCGTGGTTTCACCAAGGACAAACCCGATGCGCTGCTCGACCACGATGTCGTCGATCTCGAAACGCCACACGGGCGTACTGCCTTCCAGCCAGAAAGCGGCAATCAGGCGGTGGCCGGCCGGATCGACCGCGCCGCTCGCCCAGTGGTTGACGCTGAGGGCATGGCGCTGTGCGCCGTCGATCAGCACGGCTTCGGCCCGGGCGAACAGCAGGCGACGCGCGAGCGTGGCCGGATCGGCGGCGAACAGCAGGCCGTGGTAGCGCCGCGTCGCACTTTGCGCGACTGTGCCCGCCGCATAGCCGCCGAATCCGTCCGCCAGCCACCACTCGCGGCGCTCGGCCTGTTCAAGATTGCCGCAGGTTTCGCCGTTGAAATGGATGAAGCAGGGCAGGTCGGCGCTGGCGATGCGTGCGTTGGGTTTCATGCCCGTGAAGCCGAACGCACCAGCTCGTCGAGCACCAGCGTGAGCCTGCGCAGCAGGCTGTCGCATTCGGGCGAGAGATGGCGGTCGCCCAGCGAGTCGGGGTCGGCATAGCCGATCCAGTTCGTGCCGGATTCGTCTTCCCAGGCCAGCACGCGCAGCGGCAGGTCGAGGCCGTAGGTCTGGGAACATTGCAGCAAGGAGATATCGTCTTCGTGTGGAATGAAGAGAAGCACCTCGGTCGGCCGCAGAAAGGCCCGACTTTCACGCGCACGAGCAGCATGGTCGAAGCGTGCGACGACACGCATGCCACGTGCTTCGACGCGCTGCGCCAGCCTGTCCAGCGTGGCTGCAGGCGCATGCGCACAGGGCAGGGCGATGAGGCCGCCGGCCGAGCGGGCGGGCGGAGCGAGCAGCGAAAGGCTCAAGGCGGTCATGGCGAGTTTGGTCATGGGGCAGGGCTACCGGAAAAGCATGCGGGTCAGTCGCAGGCGCCCCGCTGTCCTGACAAAAAAACGACAGCCATCGCGATGGCGCGGCGAATCGCGGCGCATGGCTTCGCCAAACCTGAAGGCATGAAGTATGCTTCCGGCAGGACGGGTTTCGATCTCGCAAAGCGAACGTCAGGAATGCGTCCCGGAAGCGACCCATGGATGATTCTGGAGTCAAAGTGTGCAACAAAAATGGATGAAACCATGACAAACCCTTTACCCGGCCGCAGGCCGAAATGTCGGGCCGGGGCGGCAAGCTGGCTGGCGGCGGGGCTGCTCGCGATTGCGCTGGCCGGATGCGCGAGCACGCCGAAAACGGCGCTGGACGAAGACGACGCGAACGACGCGGCGGAACCGTTCAACCGCAAAATGTACGGCTTCAACGAAGGCCTGGACCGCTACGTGCTGAAGCCGGTTGCAAGCGGCTACGTCAACTATGTGCCGCAGCTCGCGCGCACCGGAGTGAGCAATTTCTACGACAACCTGCTCTACCTCAACACCACGCTGAACAGCTTCCTGCAGGGAAAAATGCAGCAGGGCGCTTCCGATCTCGCCCGTTTTGGGCTGAACAGCGTTGTCGGCATTTTCGGACTCTTCGATGTGGCGACGCCCATGGGGCTGGAAAGACACGACGAAGATTTCGGCCAGACGCTGGCCGTCTGGAAGTCCGGCGACGGCAGCTATCTGGTTTATCCGCTGATCGGTCCGAGCAGCGTGCGCGACACCGGCGGCGTGGTCGTCGGCCTGCTGACCAATCCGCTGTTCTACGTTACGGCGCCGGTGGCGATTCCGCTTGGCGTCCTTAACGTGGTGGACCAGCGCGCGCGCAACGAGGGCTTCGTCAAGTTCCGCGACGCGGCGGCGCTCGACCCCTACATCTTTACCCGCGAAGCCTACCGCCAGAATCGCGTATCGAAGATTTACGACGGCAATCCGCCGCCACCCGATTTCGGCGATGCGCTTCCGGCACCTGCCGGCGCGGCAGGGCCCCCTGCGCAACCCTGAGAGCGAGGAGCGCGGCCCCCTGTAAGATTCCGCCGCGCCCGGCGACTGACCGGTAATGCGCGGACAGGCCGGCCCGGTTGCTTTTTCCCCTCCTGGCGGGTCGAGTCGCGACGGTATTCATACATTCCGAGACATGCGCCTCATCGAAACCGGCCGGATGGCTTCCCCCGACCCGCGCGCCGTGAGCGACGCGCATATCGGCCTGCGTGCGCTGGCGGACGAACCGGCGTATGCCTCGCCCGGGCTGCAACGCGCCGCGCCCCTCCTCGACAGGCTGCTTGGTATCCGGGCGCTTGACCGCATCTACCGCGATCGTCGGATGCACGGCCTGCCGCCTTTCGAATTCGTCGAATGCACGCTCGACGCACTCGCCATCGGGGTGGCCCCCGGGCCGACCGACTGGATGCGGCGGGTGCCCGAGCAGGGGCCTTTGCTTCTGGTCAGCAACCATCCCTACGGGGGCGCCGAGGCGCTGGCGCTGGCGCAGGCCCTGCGCCCGCTGCGTACCGACATCAAATTCCTTGCCAACAGCGGTCTCAAGGTGTTCCGCGAGCTGCGTCCGCTGCTGATCGGCGTCAATCCGCTCAAGGTGACGCAGAAGAATCTCGGCGCGATCCGCCAGTGCGAATCACACCTCGCCGACGGCGGCGTGCTCGTTCTTTTTCCCGCGGGCCGGGTATCCTCGCGGCCACGCGGTGAAACCCGCATTCAGGATGCCGCATGGAACCGTCTCGTGGGCCGGCTGGCGCAGTGGAGCGGCGCGACGCTTCTTCCGGTTTTCTTCCATGGGGGCAACAGTGCGATGTTCCATCTGGCCGGCGCCCTGTGGGATCCGCTGAAGATGCTGATGCTGCCGCGTGAATTCCTCAAACTGCGGGGCCGCACCCTGCATTTCACGATCGGGCGCGCCCAGCCGTCGTCTCACTGGCGGCACATGCCGACCGATGCATTGACCCGCCATGCACGCGCCATGACCTACTGGCTGGAAACGCAGCGGGAAACCAGCGAAGGATTGCCACCCGCGGCAGATGCCGCGCCGGAACCCCTGGCCCCGCTGACCGATCCCGACCGGATCGAATGCGAACTGGCCGCGCTGCCCGCGCGCCAACGCCTGCTCGATCATCAGCATTTCACGGTGTATTACGCGAAAGCCGCGCAGATTCCCCTGCTGATGAACGACATTGCGCGCGAACGCGAACGCGTTTTCCGCATGCACGATGAAGGCAGCGGGCAGCCGCACGACAGCGACGCCTACGACGCCGTCTACGTGCAGCTATTCGTCTGGGACCGGCGCAGCCGCACCCTGGTGGGCGCTTATCGCCTGGGACATGCGGACCAACTGCGTAGCAGCGGCGACACCTACCTTGCGCACATGTTCGCGTTCGATCCCGCGTTCTACGAACAGGCGGCCCCCTCGCTGGAAATGGGGCGTTCGTTCGTCGTGCCCGAGCACCAGCGGCACTTCTACTCACTGTATCTCCTCTGGCGCGGCATCGGCCGCTATCTTGCGCTGCACCCGCGCTATCGGCGCCTGTACGGCACGGTTTCGCTGTCGCGGCAATACCATGCCGGCACGATCGCGATGATCTGCGACGCCCTGATCGAGCCCGCGACGGAAGTCGTTCCGCGTCTGCCGCTGGTCCATCCGCTGCATGCGGAATGGCTGGAATACCGCCGTTTCCTCGGCAAGCCCGATCTTCTGACCCTGTCGGCGTGCGTGCGGGCGGTCGAGCCTTCCGGACGCGATCTTCCCATCCTGCTCAAGCACTACATGAAGCTGGGCGCGCGCTTCCATGCCGTGGGCATCGACCCTCATTTCAACCGGACGCCCGGCCTGCTGCTCTCCGTAGATATGGACGCCGTCCCCTTCAAACTCCTGGAAACCTTTCTCGCCGGCGACGCCACGGCTTATCTTGCCGGTGCCCGCAGCGAGGGTACGACCTCATGTTAGCGCGCATCCGCGACAACCTCCTTGCGCTCGAACAGGGCGCGCAACTGCTCGACCGGCTTGACGACGCCGCCTATCGGCGGGCCATGCAACCTGTCTTCGGCAGCAGCATCGGCGCCCACATGCGGCACAACCTCGACCACTACGCCTGTCTGCTGGACGGCATCAAATCTGGCGCCGTCGACTACGGCGCGCGCGAGCGCAAACTGGAAACCGAACAGGATCGCGCCGCAGCCCGGCACGAATTCGCGCGGATCGCCCGGGCGCTCGCCGCACTCGATGCGGGCGCTGCGCGGCAGGCCACATTGCGGGTGCGCCGCGAGGCCGACGAAAACGCCGAAGCGGTCGCAAGCTCGCTCGAACGCGAGCTCGATTTCCTCATGAGCCACACCATCCATCACTACGCCATCGTCGCCATCCTGTGCCGCTTGCAGGCGATCGAAATACCCGACGACTTCGGGGTGGCGCCATCCACACTGCGTTTCCGCGAACGCGAACGTGCAGGACGCCAGACATGTGCACGCTGACCTGGAAACCGCTCGCCGACGGCTACGCCCTGTTCTTCAACCGCGACGAGCAGCGCAGCCGACCGGCGCCACGGCCCCCCGAAATCTACGTGCGCGAAGGCATCCGCTTCATCGCGCCGATCGACCCGCAAGGCGGTGGCACCTGGCTCGCAACGAACGAAAGCGGACTGACCCTGGCCATCCTGAACCATTACCCGCCAACACCGGTTTCGGGCTGCGGCGCGACAATTTCGCGCGGCGTGCTGACATTGGCCGCGGCGGCCACCGGCACGGTCGGCGAGGCGGTCGAGCGGCTCGCCGCCATGAAATTCGATGCCTGTGCGCCCTTTCGCTGGGTCGCGGTCGATGCCTCGACGACGCATCTGGCCATCTGGGATGGGGCGCGCATGCTGCATCGCAGCCTTGCCGTCGGCGGCGAAATGCTGACCTCCTCGTCTGTGCGCAGCGAAGAAACCGAAAATTTGCGTCAGGCCAGCCTGCGCGCCCGCCTTGGCAGCGTGCGCGACGCCAATATTCGCGCGATCGAGGCTTTTCACCGGCACCGTGACGCCGGCGACCCTGCGCTCGGCGCAAACATGTCGCGCCCGGATGCCTGTACGCAGAGTTTCTCCTACGTCCGGTTCATGCCGCACGAAACCGTTTTTGCCTACGAAACGGCGGACGGGGACATCACCTTGCACAGACTGGAACCATACCTGCCGCCGGCGCAGGCGAGGGCCGGTTGAAACCATGGACATCGAACGGCCTTTCAACCAGCCGAAAAGCCTCGTCGGCAAGTTCCTGTTTGCCTTCATCGGCTGGCTCGAAAATCGCATCAGGCGAGATTCCCGCGTGGGCGCCACGCCCTTTTTCGATAACACCCTTTTTCCCTGGACCGACCGTCTGCGCGCCGACTGGTGCGCGGTACGCGCCGAAGCCGAGGCCGTGCTCGCCCTGCGCGACCGGCTGCCTGCCTTCCAGGAAATTTCCCATGAGGTCGGCTACATCACCCGCGATCGGCAGTGGAAGACCTTCATGCTCATGGGCTACGGCGTTCGTTCCGAACGCAACTTGGCGCAATGTCCAGCCACGGCGCGCGCAATGGCGACGATTCCCGGCCTGCGCACGGCCTTTTTTTCGATCCTGGAACCGGGCAAGCGCCTGCCGCCGCACCGGGGGCCTTACAACGGCGTACTGCGCCTGCATCTTGGCCTCGTCGTGCCGGAACCCGCCGAGCGCTGCTGGATTCGTGTCGAAGACCAGCACCGGCACTGGAACGAAGGTGAGGTACTGATTTTCGACGACGCGCTGGAGCACGAAGTCCACAATGACACCGACCGGCCGCGCGTGGTGCTGTTCGTTGACTTTCTGCGCCCCTGCGCCGGACTTACCGGCGTGCTCAATCGCTTCGTCGTCTTCGCCGCGCGCTTCAGTCCGCTGGTGCGTGACGCGCGGCGCAATCAGGTGCGCTGGGAGCGGGCGTTCTATGCCCGTCCCGATGCGCCATCGGCAGTTCGCCGGGAATAGGCCATGCGCCTGTTGCCCGCGCTGCCCTTGCTCATTCTTGCAACCGGTGTTTGCGCTGGCGATTTCCTGATCGATCCTGCGCGCACTACGGTCGAATTCGCGATCACCGCGCTGGGCCTGATCGAGCAGGATGGCCGCTTTGGACGGGTGCGCGGCAGGGTGAGTCTCGACGAGGCGCGTGGCGCGGGCGAAATGCACATCGAAATCGACGCGGATTCGATCGATACCGGCCTGACGCTGCGCGACCAGGATTTCCGCAGCGAGCGCTGGTTCGACACGGCGCGCTACCCCACGCTTGTTTTTCGCGGCAGACGCTTCATATACGTCGACAGCCGTCTCGATGCCATCGACGGTGACCTCGAGATGAAAGGCGTGCGCCGACCCTTGCGATTCCGGGTCGAACGCTTCGCCTGCGGGCCGCGCGCCGACGGGCGGCAGGTGTGTACGGCCCGTGCCAGCGCGACCTTGCGGCGCTCGCAGTACGGCATGGACAGCTACAGTCTGCTCGTGGGCGACGAAGTCCGCCTGCAGGTCGGGGTCGAGGCCGCCAGTTCCGCCACGCAGTAAAAACGCAGCCAGGCCACACATCGCCCAGGAATTCGTCAACCGCGGTTGACAGCGTCATGGTCTCCGGTTTAATCTTCGTACAGTATTTAGACTATGTCTAAACGCTGTCTTTCGGCCTGTGGCCGTGTTCGCGGCAGGCCGGAAATTCACCGAGCGCAAGCTCGCATTACGTCAGATTAGGAGACCAGGGTATGCAACTGAAAGGCTCGAAAACCGAAGAGCATCTGAAAGCCGCGTTTGCCGGCGAATCGCAGGCCAACCGTCGTTATCTCTACTTTGCAGCCAAGGCCGACGTCGAGGGTTACAACGACGTTGCCGCCGTGTTCCGTTCCACCGCGGAAGGCGAAACCGGACACGCCCACGGCCATCTGGAATATCTGGAAAAATGCGGCGACCCGGCGACCGGCATGGTGTTCGGCCCCACCGCCGACAACCTGAAGACCGCGATCGCGGGCGAAACCCACGAATACACCGACATGTATCCCGGCATGGCCAGGGATGCGCGTGCGGAAGGTTTCGACGAAATCGCCGACTGGTTTGAAACGCTGGCCAAGGCCGAGCGTTCGCATGCCAACAAGTTCCAGAAAACCCTGGACACGCTGGGCGCCTGATTGCCTGCCCGAAGCGGGCACATGCCCGCCTCGCTCTACCCTGCCGAACGAGACGCGGCGCTGGAACACGCAACCCGGCAGGGGGCGCCGTTTGCCGTGTCTGCCACAGTTCTTGACGGCGCCGCGTTTCCCGATATTCCCGTAACGATTCCCACAAGAAGGATCGCCATGAACAGCATGCGCGAAGGCAACCTCGAAGCACCGACCCGGCATCCGCTGGGCTGGAAGAATCCGGATTTCCATAATGAAGACAAGCTCATGCACGAGCTTGAGCGCATCTTCGACATCTGCCACGGCTGTCGCCGCTGCGTCTCGCTGTGCACGGCGTTTCCAGCCTTGTTCGCCCTGGTTGACGAGTCGCCGACGATGGAAGTCGATGGCGTCGAGAAAAAGGATTACTGGAAGGTCGTCGACGAGTGCTACCTGTGCGACCTGTGTTACATGACCAAGTGTCCCTACGTACCGCCGCACCCATGGAACCTTGATTTTCCGCATACCATGCTGCGCGCCAAGGCAATCAAGTTCAAGAAGGGCGGGACGAGTTTCCGCGACCGGATGCTTTCCGCGACCGATGCCTGCGGCAAGCTCGCCTCGATTCCCGTCGTGGTGCAGGCCGTGAATGCCTCGCTCGAAAGCAGGCCGATTCGCAGGCTGCTCGAAAAGAATCTCGGCATCCACGCCGAGCGGAAACTACCCGCCTACGACAGCGCGAAATTTCGTTCGACCGCGAGGCCCGAGCGCGACTTCCCCGTCAGGGCGGGGGAGAGGACGCCGGGCAAGGTGGCGATTTATGCGACCTGCTACGTCAATTACAACGAACCCGGCATCGGTCACGACCTGCTGAAGGTGCTGGCGCACAACGAGATTCCGGCGGTGCTGGTCGAGAAGGAAGCCTGCTGCGGCATGCCCAAGCTCGAACTGGGCGACCTCGACCGGGTCGAGGAACTGAAGAAGATCAACATTGTGCATCTGGCGAAACTGGCGCGCGAAGGTTACGCCCTACTCACTGCCGTGCCCTCATGTACGCTGATGTACAAGCAGGAGCTGCCGCTCATGTTTCCCGACGATGCCGACGTGCAGGCGGTACGGGAAGCAATGTGGGACCCCTTCGAATACCTGATGACGCGCAATGCCGACGGCCTTCTGAAATCCGATTTCAGGAAACCGCTGGGCAAGGTGTCCTATCATGTGCCTTGCCATCAGCGCGTGCAGAACATAGGCAACAAGACGCGCGACGCGCTGCAACTGGCGGGTGCCGAGGTCAATCTGGTCGAACGCTGCTCGGGGCACGACGGCACCTGGGGGGTGAAACGCGAGTGGTTCGACAAGTCGATGAAAATCGGCAGACCCGTATTCCGTCAGATGGCCGAGACACAGCCCGATTACGTCAGCTCGGACTGCGCGATTGCGGCGCGCCACATCCTTCAGGGCATGGGCGAAGGGGTCAGCGCCGAGAAGCAACATCCGATCACGCTCCTGCGTATCGCCTACGGCCTGTAATTCAGTATCGAGAGAAGGAGAACGTCCATGCCGCAGATCACCCGCGAAAGCCTGATGAGCCTGGAAAGCTATGCCCGGATACGCACGGGCTTGCGGGCCGACATCATCGCGCACAAGAAGAACCGTTTCGTCATGCTGGGTGAGCACATCAGCCTGCACTTCGAGGATGAAAAGACGATGCGCTACCAGATACAGGAAATGCTGCGTGCCGAACGCACTTTCGAGGATGCCGGCATCCAGGACGAACTCGATGCCTACAATCCTCTGGTGCCCGACGGCAGCAACTGGAAGGCGACGATGATGATAGAGTACCCCGATGCCGACGAGCGCCGCGTTGCGCTGGCCAGCCTGAAAGGCGTCGAGGACAGGGTCTGGATGCAGGTGGCCGAGCAGCCCAGGGTGCATGCCATCGCCGACGAGGACATGAACCGCGAAAATGACGAAAAGACCTCGTCCGTGCATTTTCTGCGCTTCGAGCTCGACCCGACTTCCATCGCCGCTGCCAAGGCTGGCAGCCCGATCCGCATCGGCGTCGATCATCCGGCCTGCAAGGTGGCGTCGGTGCCGCTGCCCGAGAACGTGCGTGCCGCGCTCGTCGTCGATCTGATTTAGGTGTGGTGGCGCTGGGGGATACGAGGCAAAACCCGCCCAATCAGGCTTGCG
>CAZOVQ010000042.1:0-11369 GCA_964583195.1 uncultured Thiobacillus sp. | reverse complement strand
CGTTGTTCGGATTGAGGTTCACGCCCAGAGAGACCCCGCCGGCGCGGCGCGACACAACCGGGTAGACATAGGTCAGCTGCGCGCTGTGGCGGTCGTGATCGTGAATGCTGAGCGGAACGGAACGGGGCATACGCGGATTTTCGCATCATCCGCGCAAAAGCCGGAAGCCGTCGGTACAAGGAAAAATCGGGCGGTTTGTTTCGCGAGGCACGCGCGCCGGTAGAATCCGCAACTGGAAAACCCGAACCGAGCCCACTCCGCATGCCGAAATATGCCTTCCAGGGCAGATTGTCCGTGGTCGTACCCGTGAAGAACGAGGCGGATAACGTCGAGCCTCTGGTGCGTGAAATCGCCGCCGCCCTGTCGGGCAACACGCACTTCGAGATCATCTACGTCAACGACGGCAGCACCGATTCGACCCAAGCGAGGCTGGATGCGCTCAGACGCGAGTTCCCCATGCTGCGCACGATCCGTCACCGTGTTTCGTGCGGTCAGAGTCGGGCGGTAACCACGGGCGTTGTCGCTGCGCACCACGAGTGGATTGCGACGCTGGACGGCGACGGGCAGAACGATCCGGCCGACATTCCGGTACTGCTGGCGAAACTGGCCGACCCCGCGTTGCCGGCCCATCTCGAACTTTTGGCCGGCTGGCGCGCCCGACGCAACGATACCTTCGTGCGCCGCCTGTCTTCGCGTATCGCCAACGGCGTGCGTGCGCGCATGTTGCGCGACCGCACGCCCGACACGGGCTGCGGGCTCAAGCTGTTCGCCCGCGAAACCTTCCTTGCCCTGCCTAATTTCGACCACATGCACCGTTTCCTGCCGGCGCTGGTGATGCGCAACGGCGGCGCCGTGATTTCCGTGCCGGTGAATCATCGCCCGCGCGAACGCGGCACATCCAAATACGGCGTGCACAACCGCCTGTGGGTGGGGATCGTCGATTTGTTCGGCGTGGCGTGGCTGCAACGACGGGTGCGGCTGCCGGAAATCGTGACGGAACCAGACAGTTGAAGGCGCGCGTCCTCGCCAAGGGGCTGACGTTGATCGCTGGCCTGGCATTGCTGGGTTATGCATTCCAGGCCAGCGATTGGGGGCGTGTCCTGAACCGTGACTGGATCGATGCGCACGTGCGCGGCCACGGTCTGCGCGGCGAACTGCTGTTCCTGCTGATGGGCGGGATGTTCACCGCCGCCGGACTGCCGCGCCAGGCCGTCGCCTTTCTTGCCGGCTACGCTTTTGGCGTGACGCTGGGCACGGCACTGGGCGCGCTCGCCGCCTTCCTGGGCTGCATGCTCGCTTACGGCTTCGCGCGCCTTTTCGGCCGCGGCGCGCTGCGTGCCCGTCTGGGCGGGCGTGCAGCCCGTTTCGGTCGTTTCATTGATGCGCATCCGTTCGCCATGACCGTGCTGGTACGTCTGCTGCCGGCGGGCAGCAATTTCGCGACCAATCTGGCGGCGGGGGTGGCCGGCATCCGCCCCCTGCCATTTTTCGCCGGCAGCCTGCTCGGCTATCTGCCGCAGTCACTGGTGTTTGCGCTGGTCGGCAGCGGCGCGCACGTTTCCCCTGCGACCCGCGGCGCACTCGCCGCCGGCCTGTTCGTGGTTTCGGCCTTGCTGGGAACCTGGCTGTATCGTCACTTCCAGCACGGCATGAGCCTCGATGCACGCATCGACGAGGTGCTGGACGCAGGACCGCCGCCCGAGGACGCGCGCAGTGTCTGAGCGCGCCGACCGCGCCCGATTGGCAATGGCGCTGGTCTTGCTGGCTGGCCTGGCCGCGGTTGCGCTGCTGTCGCGGCCGCTGCTGCCGATCGACGAAACCCGCTATGTGAGCGTGGCCTGGGAAATGTGGCTGCGCGGCGACTTTCTCGTCCCGTACAAGAATGGCGAAGCCTATAGCCACAAGCCGCCCTTCATGTTCTGGATGTTCCAGGCCGGCTGGGCGTTGTTTGGCGTCAACGACTGGTGGCCGCGTCTGGTGTCGCCGCTGTTCGCCGCCGGAACGCTGGCGCTCAGCGTCCGGCTGGCCGGGCGGCTGTGGCCCGAGCGCAGGACGGTGGGAACGAATGCTGCGCTGATCCTCGCCGGCAGTCTCTTCTGGGGTGTGTTTGCGACTTCGGCGATGTTCGATGCGCTGCTCGCGTTCTGGGTGCTCGTCGGCATGCATGGGGTGCTCGACGCCGCCGCCGGACGCCGCCGGGGCTTTGTCCTGCTGGGCTTCGCCATTGCTCTGGGCGTGCTGACGAAAGGGCCGGTGAGCTTGCTGCATCTCTTGCCGCTTGCGCTGCTCGCGCCATGGTGGCAGCCGGGCCTGCGCTGGGGGCGTTGGGTCGGTGGCCTGGCGCTGGCCGTGCTGCTGGGCGCGGCGATTGCGCTGGCGTGGGCGATTCCGGCTGGTCTGTCGGGCGGCGAAGCGTATCGCCATGCGATTTTCTGGGGTCAGACCGCCGACCGCATGGTCGATTCGTTCGCGCACCAGCGGCCGTTCTGGTGGTATCTGCCGCTTTTGCCGCTGATGCTGTTTCCGTGGTTCGTCTGGCCGGCGACCTGGCGGGCGCTGGCGCGGCTTTGGCGCGACGGCCTGGATCGCGGCGCGCGATTTTGCCTGGCCTGGATGCTGCCGGTGTTCGTCGCGTTTTCCTTCATCAGCGGCAAACAGCCACACTACCTGATTCCCCTGTTTCCCGCGTTCGCACTGCTCGTCGCTCGTGCGCTGGACGGCAGCGCGGCGCGCGCTGCCGGTATGCCGGCTTTGCTCGCCGCCGGACTGGGCGCAGCGTTGACCCTGACGGCGCTGGGCCTGTTCGATTTCCGCGAGCCTTTGCCGCCGCTGCCCGTCTGGCCGGGCGCCTTGCTGGCGCTGACTGCCGCAGCGGTTTGGGCGGCAAGTCGCCGTGGTAGAGCGGGGCTGGCGCCGCTGGCCGTGCTGGGGGCGGCGCTGCTCGCAGCCGTGCTGGTGGGCGTGGTGCACCCGCTGGCGCCGCGGTACGACGTCAGGCCGATGGCGCAGGCGATTCGGGCGGTGCAGGCGTCCGGGCGGACGGTGGCCAACCTCGCCACCTATCATGCGCAGTATCAGTTCGCGGGCCGGCTGGACAAACCGCTGGTGGAACTGCGTGGCGGTGATATCGCGCCGTGGCTTGCCGCGCATCCGCACGACTACGCGATTCTCTACCTGGACGAGACCGGCGACATGAACAAGCTGCCCGCCCTGCACGGGCAGCTCTACCGGGGCGGGGCGGCCGTGCTGGTGGATACGCCCACGGCGCTACGCTGGCTGCTGGCCGGCAAGACCGGCTGAGCGCGGATCAGGATTCGCTGTCGCGTTGCGGCAGCACCACTTCGCGCGAGGGCGAAATGGTCGAGATCGCATGCTTGAAAATCATCTGCGCGGCCTGGTCGTTGCCCTTCAGCAACACCACGAACTGGTCGAAGGACTCGATTCGTCCCATCAGCTTGATGCCGTTGACCAGAAACACCGAAACCGGAATGCGCTCCTTGCGCAGGGTGTTCAGAAAAACGTCTTGCAGGTGGTTGTATTCTTTGCTCGCCATGATGGCTCCCTGTCAGTATTGGGAGGCGACGCCCGCCTCCTGTTGATTATTAGCCGTTTATTCGATTTTTGCACCGGCGCGTGCCGCGGCGATGGCGTCGCGGATGCGCCGTTGCTGGATCTGCTGGACGATTTCGCCACGCACGGCGTCCAGCGGTGGCAATTCGGCGGTGCGTACGTCGTCCAGACGGATCACGTGATAACCGAACTGGGTCTTCACCGGCGTCTTCACGGTCTCGCCCTTTTGCAGCGCCGCCATCGCGTCGGCGAATTCTTTCACGTAGGCGCCACGGTCGGCCCAGTCGAGCGCGCCGCCGTTCTTCGCCGAGCCGGGATCCTTCGACAGTTTCTTCGCCAGGTCTTCGAACTTCGCCTTTTTCCTGCCGAGATCGGCGATGATCTTCTTCGCTTCGGCTTCGGTCTTCACCAGAATGTGGCGGGCGCGGTATTCAGTCTGTGCCGGCTCCGCCTTGGCCTGGTCGTACACCGCCTTGATTTCCTCGTCGGTGGCGGGGTGCGTTTTCACGTAGTCTTCCAGGTAGGCCTTGGCCAGGATGTCCTTGCGACGGATGTCCAGCGCGGCGGCGAGATTCGGGTTCCTGTCGATGCCCTTGTCGATGGCCGCGCGCGACAGCAGTTCGAGGTTGATGAGCGAATCACGCACGCGGGCGTCGAGCTGCGGCGAGGCGGCCTGGCCCTGGCTCATTTCGCGGCGCACGAGATCGCCGTAGAGGGCGGGAATTTCGCGCCCGTTGACCACCGCCAGCGGCTTGGCGACTTCGGTCGTAGCGTTTACCGAGCTTGCACCAGCGGGGGTTTGCGCCAGCGCCAGCGAAGGCAGCGACAGCAGGAGCAGGAGGGGGAGGGGGGCGAAACGCATGCAGATTCCTTTCAGAGTTCTTCCGGGGTGAGTGCGGTAATCGACAGCGCGTGAATCTCGCGCTGCATCAGCTCGCCCATGGCGTCGTAGACCAGACGGTGGCGGGCGAGGGTGGAAAGATTACGAAATTTCGGTGACACGATGGTGAGGCGGAAATGCCCGCCGCCGGAGGCCGCGCCGGCGTGGCCCTGGTGTGCCTCGCTTTCATCGTCCAGGGTGTAAGTTTCGGGTGTCAGCGTGGCGAGGCGCTTGCGAATGAGGTCGGATGTGCTCATGCGGGCAACACTTTCTTGAAGGGCTTGACGCTGACGCTGGCATAAACGCCCGCGTCCAGATAAGGGTCGGCCCCGGCCCAGGACTCGGCAGCAGCGAGCGACTCGAACTGCGCGACGATGAGACTGCCGGAAAAGCCCGCCGGGCCGGGATCGTCGCTGTCGATGGCGGGGAAGGGGCCGGCCAGCACCAGGCGACCGGCCTGTTGCAGCGCGTGCAGGCGCTCCAGGTGCGCGGGGCGGGCGGCGAGACGCCGCGCAAGGCTGTCCGGCACATCCTCGGCAACGATGGCGTAGAGCATTATCGCTTTTCTTCCTTGTCCAGATATTTGGTGAGCATCATGCTTTGCACGACCACGAATGCCAGCATCAGGCCGAGACTGCCGAAAAGTTTGAAATCGACCCAGACTTCAGTCGTGAAATTGAAGGCGACGAAAAGATTTGCAAGCCCCATGAAGACGAAAAATCCGCCCCAACTGGCGTTCAACCGACCCCAGGCGGGCTCGGGAAGTTCCATCTGTGTGTTCATCAGTCCCTTGATGACGTTGCGCCCGAAGAAGGTGGCGCCGAAGATGATGGCCGCGAAGATCCAGTAGAGCACGGTCGGCTTCCACTTGATGAAGCTTTCGTCGTGCAGCCAGAGCGTTGCGCCGCCGAACACGGCGATGAGGCCGAGGCTGACCCACATCATGGTCTCGACCTTGTGGCCGCGCAGCTTTACCCAGCCGATCTGTCCGAAACTGGCGACGATGGCCATCAGCGTGGCGAGGTAAATGCCCGGTTTTTCTCCGGCCCCGGCAGGTTGCGGCAGGCCGAGGCCCGCCATGAAGGCGCGCGTCGCTTCGGCATTGGCGTCGCCCAGTTTGTAGGCGACAAAAAAGACGATGACCGGAAACAGGTCGAACAACAGTTTTTTCATGCTGGGGAGCAGGCAAGGCGCACGGCCGAAGTCCGGCGAAACTATAGCGTCTTCGGCATATTGGCAAGGGTCGTATTTTGCCATGTTTCTCCACGCCGACCGAACGGTCATGGCGAACCGCCGCCCCGGATGCCAAAACGGCGATTCGCCATGACAGCCCCACCCCGGCCCTCTTACCCGCAAGGGGTACGCCGGTGGGTACCCCGCCGCTATGCGGCGATCCAACCGCAGCCCGCTTGCGGAGACGGGCAGCGACTTGCCCGCTTGCGGGCGGGGTCGATTGCCTGGTAGTTCTACCCGGGGGACGCGGTCAACGCTGCGCGTTGTTCACGGTAACGGCGTGGACGCGCGACCCGTTTTCCCGGCGGTGGCGGGCAGGCGGGCGCGCACCGTCACCGCGCCGTCAAACCGCTTTTGTTATGATGCGCCTTTGCTGCCCGGCACCCGCGTCCGGCGTCCGTTTCGATCCCGATGCTCAATATCGACCTGCATTGCCATTCCTGTGTGTCCGACGGCCTGCTTGCCCCCGCCGACGTGGTGGCGCGCGCCGCCGCCCACGGCGTGCACGTGCTGGCTCTGACTGACCACGATGAAGTCGGCGGCCTTGCCGAGGCGGCACGCGCCGCTGCCAAACTCGGCATCGCCTTCGTTCCCGGCGTGGAAGTCTCGGTCAGTTGGGGCGGCAAAACGGTGCACGTCGTCGGCCTGCGCATCGACCCGACGCATCCGCAACTCGCCGCCGGCCTGCTCGGCATCCGCAACGGCCGCGTCGAACGCGCGCACCGCATGGGCGCGACCCTCGCGCTGGCCGGCATTGAAGGGGCTTACGAAGGCGCCCGAAAACATGCTGCCAACGAGCAGATGATCGGGCGCACCCATTTTGCCCGCTGGCTGGTGGAGCGCGGTCATGCATCCGACGTCCGCAGCGTCTTCCGCCGTTTCCTCACGCCGGGCAATCCGGGCTACATCGAACACGAATGGACTTCGCTTGAAAATGCCGTCGGCTGGATCCGCGCATCCGGCGGCATGGCGGTGATCGCACATCCGGGCCGTTATCCTTTTGCCGACTGTGAAATGCATCGGCTGCTCGACACTTTCCGCGCACTGGGCGGCGAGGGCATCGAAGTCGTCACCGGCAGTCACCACCCGTCCGAATACGGCAAATGGGCCGATCTTGCGCGCGCCTTCGGATTCAAGGCCTCGCGCGGCGCCGATTTCCACGCGCCGGGCGAAGGCGTCGACATCGGCCGCCTGCCCGCCTTGCCGCATTATTGCCAGCCGGTCTGGCAGGGGTGGCCCGAACTCGAAGCGTTTTCTTCCCAGAAAGTGGCCTGATCCGACACGGCCCGATCCGACATGGCGCAATTTTTCAACATCCACGCCGACAACCCGCAGCCGCGTCTGGTGCAACAGGCGGTGGACATCCTCAAGCGCGGCGGCGTGGTCGTCTATCCCACCGACTCGTGCTACGCGCTGGGCTGCCACGTTGGCGACAAGGACGCGGCGATGCGTCTCTTGTCGGTGCGCGGCCTCGATTCCGGCCACGATCTCACGCTGATCTGTCGTGACCTGTCCGAACTCGGCCGTTACGCGCAGGTGGACAACACCCAGTTCCGTTTTCTCAAGGCGCACACGCCCGGTCCCTATACCTTCATCCTGCGCGGCACGCGCGAAGTGCCCCGGCGCCTGCTGCACAAAAAGCACGACACCATCGGCCTCAGGGTGCCGGATCACCCCGTGGTGCAGGCCATACTCGCCGCCCTGGGTGAGCCCATCCTGTCGTCCACGCTCTTGCTTTACGGCGAAGACGTGCCCCTGACCGAACCCTGGGAAATCCGCGAACGCCTGGAGCACCTGGTCGATCTCGTCATCGACGGCGGCGCCTGTGGCCTCACCCCCACCACCGTGGTCGATCTCACCACGGACACGCCGGTCGTGCTGCGTTACGGCAAGGGCGACGCGTCGGATTTCGAGTCGTGATGGAACTCACCCTCGTCCAGAAAATCGCCATTTTCGCCTTGCCGGTGATCTTTGCCATCACCCTGCACGAGGCCGCGCACGGCTATGTCGCGCGCTATTTCGGCGACCCGACTGCCGCCTCGCAGGGACGCATCACCGCCAACCCGATCAAGCACATCGACCCGATTGGAACGATATTGGTGCCGCTGCTGATTTTGATAACGAGCAAGCTGCTGGGCGGCGGTGCCATCCTCTTCGGCTGGGCCAAGCCGGTGCCGGTGAATTTTGCCCGCCTGCGCCGTCCCAAACAGGACATGCTGTGGGTCGCTGCCGCCGGCCCCGGCATGAACCTCGCCATGGCCGTGGCCTGGGCGCTCGTCATCCAGCTCGGGCACGCGCTCGGCAGCGGCTTCGCCAGCGCGCCGATGATGCTGATGGGTGCCGCCGGCGTTTTCATCAATGTCATACTCATGGCCTTGAACCTGATTCCGCTGCCGCCGCTCGACGGCGGTCGCATCGCCGCCAGCCTCTTGCCGATGCGCCAGGCGATCCAGTTCTCGCGCATCGAACCCTACGGCTTCTTCATTCTGCTCGGTCTACTGTTCACCGGCATCCTCAACGTCATCCTCTGGCCGATCATTTCCATCTTCATCGGACTCGTCGCATTTTTCGCCGGCCTTGCACCCGGCGAGCTCACCGGTCTCATCAACATCGTCCTGAGCTGATCCCTGCCCCCTGTTCCTGATCCCTGAAATGTATTCCGATCGCGTTCTCTCCGGCATGCGTCCCACCGGCCGCCTGCATCTCGGCCATTACCACGGCGTGCTGAAAAACTGGCTGCGGCTGCAAAACGAATACCCGTGCCTGTTCTTCGTCGCCGACTGGCATGCCTTGACCACGCATTACGACACGCCACGGGTCATCGGCGAGAACGTGCGCGACATGGTGGTGGACTGGCTCGCCGCCGGCGTCGATCCGGCACAGGCTACGCTATTCGTGCAGTCGCGTGTCGTCGAACACGCCGAACTGCATCTGTTGCTGTCGATGATGACCCCGCTGGGCTGGCTGGAACGCGTGCCCACCTACAAGGATCAGCAGGAAAAGCTCAGCGAGAAAGATCTTTCGACCTACGGCTTTCTCGGCTATCCGCTGCTGCAATCGGCCGACATCCTCATCTACCGCGCCAACCTCGTGCCGGTGGGCGAAGACCAGGTGCCGCACATAGAATTCACCCGGGAAATCTGCCGCCGCTTCAACCATTTGTATGGCCGGGAACCGGGCTTCGAGGACAAGGCGCGGGCCGCTGTGAAAAAACTCGGCTCGAAGAAGTCGCGCGTCTACGAAGACTGCCGCACCGCCTATCAGGAAAAGGGCGACGAAGAAGCGCTGGAGGCCGCCCGCGCACTGCTCAACGACGCACAGAACCTGTCGCTGAACGACCGCGAGCGCCTGTTCGGCTACCTCGAAGGCACAGGCAAGATGATACTCGCCGAACCCGAGGCGCTGCTCACCGAAGCCTCGAAGATGCCCGGCCTCGACGGCCAGAAAATGTCCAAGTCCTACGGCAACACCATTGCGCTGCGCGAAGACCCCGAGACGGTGACTAAAAAGATCCGCACCATGCCGACCGATCCCGCGCGCGTTCGCCGTACCGACCCCGGCAACCCCGCCAACTGCCCGGTGTGGCAGTTCCATCAGGTGTATTCCGGCGACGACGTGCGCCAGTGGGTCACCGACGGCTGTACCCGCGCCGGCATCGGTTGTATCGAATGCAAGCAGCCGGTGATCGACGCCGTGCTCGCCGAACTCGCGCCCATCCGCGAACGCGCGCTGCATTATGAAGACAACCCCGACCAGGTGCGTAACATTCTCGCCGACGGTTGCGAAAAGGCGCAGGAACTGGCGCGTGACACGATGCGCGACGTGCGCGAGGCGATGGGACTGGACTTCGATTGAGCCACCCGCCCCAGGCACCCATGCCGAGCTTCGTCAAAATCCTGCTGGCCTGTGGCATCTGCCTCGGTGTGATGACTGGGCTGTACTGGCTGATCGGAACCATGTTCGCCTGAAGCACTACAGCGACGACATGCCTGTTGCCCTTGACACCGCTGACGAAACCTGGATGCGCGTCGCGCTGGAACTTGCGCGCGCAGGCGAAGCGGCGGGCGAAGTGCCGGTCGGCGCCCTCGTCGTGGCGGGCGGCGAAATCGTCGGCCGCGGCTACAACCGTCCGATATCGAGCCACGACCCCAGCGCGCATGCAGAAGTCGTGGCGCTGCGCGACGCCGCCGGCCGGCTCGCCAACTACCGCCTGCCGGGCACCACGCTCTATGTAACGATGGAGCCCTGCGTGATGTGCGCGGGCGCCATCCTGCATGCGCGCGTATCGCGGGTGGTCTACGGTGCCAGGGAGCACAAGACCGGCGCGCACGGCAGCATCGTCGACCTGTTTGCCGAACCGCGGCTCAACCATCACTGCGAGATCGTCGGCGGCGTGCTCGCCAGCGAATGCGCGGCGCTGATCGCCGGCTTTTTCGAAACCCGCCGTCAGCAGAAGAGCGCTTCGTGAACGATCCCTACATCGAAGTGGACCTGCGCCTGCAGCAGCTCTATCTGTGGGAACCTGCCGCCGAGGGTGACAGACTGATCCGCCAGTATCCCGTCTCGACCGCGGTCAACGGTCCTGGCGAGGAAAACGGCAGCTTCTGCACGCCGCGCGGCCGGCATCGCATCACCGAAAAGATCGGCGCCGGAATGCCCTTGTGCACGGTCTTCAAGGCACGCGTGCCGAGCGGCGAAATCTGGACGCCAGCGCTCGATGCGGCAACCCCCGGGCGCGACTGGATACTTACCCGCATTCTCTGGCTCGCCGGCGCCGAGCCTGGCAAGAACCAGGGGGGCAATGTGGACTCGCACGCCCGCTTCATCTACATCCACGGCACCCACGAAGAACACCGCATTGGCACCCCGGCCTCACACGGCTGCATCCGCATGAAAAACGCCGACATCGCCGACCTGTTCGAGCGGGTGACGGTGGGGACGGAAGTTCGGATTTCAGCCTGAAGGTTCAGACGGGCATGGGTTTGCCGTCGTTGAGGTTGAGCCAGCCTTTGGCGACACGGTAGACGAACCAGACGAAGGCGGCGCCCCAGATCAGCCAGCCGACGAGGACGAAGAAGGTCAGGCCCCCCAGCACGAGCCAGACGAGGCTCCACCAGAAGGTGCGGATCTGCCAGCTGAAATGGCTTTCCAGCCAGGTGCCGCGTGTCTCGTCGCGCTTGATGTAATTGAGCACGATGGCGACGACCCAGGTGAGGCCGAAGCCGAGCAACGACAGGGCATACAGGCCGTAGATGACGTGCGTCAGGGTTTTCAGGCTGGCAAGCCTGTCGTCGCCGGTCTGCATTAGCGGGCCTGTTCGTACAGCGGCATCATTTGCGGCACCAGGGCGGAAAGTGCCTGGATGCGATCACTGTGCGAGGGGTGGGTGGAGAGGAATTGCGGCGGCTCGCCCTGGCTGACCGCCCCCATTTTTTCCCAGAGTTTCACCGCGGCGTGCGGGTCGTAGCCTGCACGCGCGGCAAGTTCGATGCCGTAGCGGTCGGCTTCCGATTCGGCCAGGCGGCTGTTGGGCAGGGTGAGCGCGATGTTCGCCACGGGCGTGAGCCCGGCAAGATTGACGCCGGTGAGGATGGAGCCCAGTTGCATGCCTGTCTGTGTGGCGATGGCGCGGCTCATGCGCTCGCGGCCGTGGCCGAGCAGGGCGTGGGCGATTTCGTGGCCCATG